>JAVBKP010000068.1:0-16230 GCA_031553975.1 Anaerovoracaceae bacterium
CTTGTGTATTGATGTCTTCTGCTTTAACTGTGTTTTTATATACGCCAACTGTTTTGTTCTCAAACAAAACAGATTTGCTGTTGTCTACAATGGTAACAGCCACTGGTAGTGAGTCAAAGTGTCCTACGAATGTATCCATGATACCTTCAACACCACGTACTGTATCAAGGTATGCACCTTGTAGGCTACCATCCTGTGTTGTACGATTTGACATCCTGCCTTCTGTGGCAAATGTCTTTAATTCAAGTAGGTTGGTATTCAGTTTGTTCAAAGCACCTATAACAGCTCTAAATCCGTCAGCTAAGTTGCCAAGCTCATCTTTAGCCTTGTAGTCTACTGATATGTCTATATGCCCTTTGGCGATTTCTTCTGCTGCCTCTTTGATTCTATTGAGAGGTTTTGTGATGCTATTTGTTACCATTAGTGCTATTGCAATGGCTACAACAACCTGCACGATGGCAAAACCAATGGTCAACGTGGTAGCAGAAGCTTTTGTATCGTTTGCTATGGTGTGGAAGGTCTCTACGTCTATCTGCAAACCGTCACTTAGGCTAAGAATAGCATCTGAAGCCTTTTTTAATTCAGGTAAATATTCGTTGTCCAACGTATCAAGGGCTTCTTGGTTTTGTAGGTTTAATGCATATACAGCAAGCTTATTCCTAATTGGATCCATTTTTTGCATAGCATCTTTAACGGTTTTAAGCAAATCAGCTTTCCCAGACACAGTAGTATCATCTGTATCTTCGAATGCCACCATCGGCTCTATTTCAGCTATTCTGGCATAAATAAGATCTGCTTCTGCTTGTGCTGCATCTAGCTGGGCTTGTGTTTTCTCTTTAGTAGGTTCTAGCGTAGCTCTTAAAATGTCTTTTTCGATTTTAACCAAGCTCTCGCGCATGTCCCATGTTTTATTGACAAGAACAACCGGTCTCGTTGCTAAATTTTCTGTTGCCGTGGCTACAGCAGTCAATTCTAAAATCGAGAGTACCGCCAGTGCTACGCTAAGAATGATTACAATGACAAATGCACTGATCATCCTTGCTCCAATTTTCATGTTTTTCAGCATAATGAATTCTCCTTCTAATTTTTCTTGTGTTAATAATTTTACATTTCTTTAATTATAGTCTTCCAAAATTAACTTGTCAACCAAATCTAAATTAATTCCTTCATATTAATATATAGATTTTGCAAACCCATTTATCATATTTGTTTTTCATGGCTGTTTTTCATGGCTCGGGGGACGATTATGTGCTTGAAACGTCTTGAGAGTCCACGGTGTTGAAATATTAACGTTTGGTTAACATTTTATTAACATTATCGCTGGATTTTAATTCAGTTTAATTTAATTCATTAGAAAAACATTTGCTTTTCTGCTACAATATAATTATATGGGTTGTTGCAAAAGAATTAGGAATATTTCTCTGTTTAGAGGTGAAAATAAGGAGTGGAATGTGAAGCTTTACATTGTGGATGCATTTACAGATATGGTGTTTAATGGTAACCCTGCAGGTGTTGTGATACTTGATGAAGGGGCGGATTTTCCACCCCCAAAACTCATGATGAAAACCGCTGCGGAGCTTAGGTACTCCGAGACTGCATTTGTACTGCCTAAAGGTGACTTTGGGTTTAGTCTCAAGTATTTTACCCCTACAGAGGAAGTGGATCTTTGCGGTCACGCAACCATAGCCTCATTTAAGGCTCTCCTTGATGCAGAATTGGTAAAGAATGGACAAACCTGCATGATTGATACCTTAGCGGGCAAACTATCTATCAGCATCCAAGATGGCTTTGTTATCATGGACATGGCAAAACCAGAGATTGTTCGCACAATCACTGATAAGTCTGAGTTGACCGAACTTGCTAATACCATGGGGCTGGTTGATATTGATGATATTTCATTTTGTATGGATGTAGATGTGGGCGGCAAGAACCAAAATATAACCTTTTGTCCAGCAATTGTCTCTACCGGACTGCCAGATATAATTTTACCAGTATCTAACAAATATAAAATGGATGCCATGAAGCCGAATCTGAAAGACCTAGCGGCGTTATCAAGACGATGGGGCGTAACAGGCGTACATGCGTTTACCCTAGAGGGGACAAACTATGTGGAGGCGAACCCATCCAGTATCAATGGTTACTGTAGGAATTTTGCGCCAGCAGTTGGCATAGAGGAAGAGGCCGCCACAGGCACCTCTACAGGGGCTCTCACCATGTATTTGTACAGTCTTGGTATGATAAAACAAGGTGATACTAATATCTTTATCCAAGGTGAGGCTATGAACAGGCCCTCTGAGATACGTACATATGTGGAGAAGGCTGATCACATGCCCTTAGGGCAGGTTAATATAAGGGTAGGTGGTACAGCCTCCATCGTAGCAAAAGGCACTATCAATATCTAAAATACAAGGAGAAAACAAATGACTAAAAAACCATATTATATAACAACACCGATTTATTATCCAAGCGATAATCTGCACGTTGGACACACGTATTGTACTGTTATGGCTGATGCTATGGCTAGGTTTAAGCGTGCCACAGGATATGATGTCATGTTCCTAACAGGTACAGATGAGCATGGGCAAAAAATCCAAGACGTGGCAGCCAAAAAGGGTATCTCACCACAACAACATGTAGATGAAATAGTAGAGGGTATTAAAAACCTTTGGTCCACCATGGAAATATCATATGATGATTTTATCCGTACCACAGAAGACCGTCATAAAACGCGGGTACAAGATATATTTAATCAGCTTTATGAAAAAGGTGATGTATACAAAGGCCAGTATGAGGGGTTGTATTGTAGACCTTGTGAAGCCTTTTGGACCGAGACCCAAGCCGAGGGAAGCAAATGCCCAGACTGCGGAAGGCCTGTGGAGAAGGCGCAGGAAGATGCGTATTTTTTTAGGTTGTCAAAATATCAAGACAAATTGATTGATTTGTTTGAAAATAATATTGAATTCTTGCAACCTGAATCAAGAAGAAAAGAAATGCTCAGCTTCTGCAAGCAAGGACTGGAAGATTTGTGTATTTCACGTTCCACATTTGATTGGGGCATAAAAGTACCAGTGGATGAAAAACACGTTATTTATGTATGGCTTGACGCCCTATCAAACTATATCACTGCGCTAGGATATCCAGAAAAAACCGAGAAGTTTGAAAAGTATTGGCCGGCAGATGTGCATTTGGTGGGAAAAGAAATTGTCCGCTTCCACTCCGTTATCTGGCCTGCTATGCTCATGTCTATGGAGGTGGCTCTGCCAAAGCAAGTCTTAGGTCACGGTTGGTTGCTCCTCGATGGTGGTAAGATGTCGAAATCCAAGGGCAATGTGGTCGACCCAGTTAAACTCATTGAACGATATGGGGTTGATGCTCTTAAATATTTCTTGCTGCGCGAATATACATTTGGGCAAGATGGCAATTTTACCAACGAAGTCATGATCAACAGGATGAACTTCGATTTGTCCAATGACTTAGGTAATCTTGTGAGCCGCACAGTGGCCATGGTAGAAAAGTACAACGGTGGTGTGCTTCCATCGGCTGGCACAGAAGAGATTCTTGATGTAGAGCTAAAATCAATGGCTGTAGCAATTGCTGGCAAAGTAGAATCCCATATGGACAAATTTGCTTTCCATATGGCTATGGAAGAAATATGGATATTCATTCGTAGGATGAATAAGTATATTGACGAAACCGCACCTTGGGTATTGGCCAAAGATGAGACATGTAAAGAAAGATTAAATACAGTTTTATATAACCTAACAGAGGGCATCCGTATTGTATCTGTATTGATTCAACCTTTCATGCATACAACCGCAGGGAAAATCAGAGAGCAAATCGGTATGGCTGGCATAGAGATTCAGTGGGAAGAAGCCAGTCAGTGGGGCTTGATAGAAAATGTGACTGTCAAAAAAGGCGAGGCTATATTCCCTCGACTTGACCTAGCAAAAGAATTAGAAGCACTCGAGGCTCTAAGCCCAAAACAAGAGGCATCGGTGAAATAATGTTATTTGATTCACATACGCACCTAACCTCACCACGTTTTGCCGCTGATGGGGATTTGGCAGAGGTTATTGCCCGTATTGAGGCTTTAGATATGCTGGTCATGGATGTAGGCTGTGATTTAGAAAGTTCGTTGCTGGCGGTAGAGCATGCCGCCAAGTACGACTGGTGCTACGCCTCTGTGGGCTATCACCCTCACGAGACTAGAGATATGGATGAAAACACACTATCTATGATTAAAGCTTTGGCTAAGAAGCCAAAGGTCCAGGCTATCGGTGAGATCGGTTTAGACTATCATTATGACCATTCCCCTAGAGATGTACAACAAAAGTGGTTTAGAAGGCAAATTAGGCTTGCTCTAGCGCTAGATATGCCTATCATTATACACGACCGTGAAGCTCATGAAGATATTCTTAGAATACTAAAGGAAGAAAATGCCTTTCAGACAAAAGTATTGATGCACTGTTTTTCAGGTAGCGCTCAAATGGCAGAGCAGTGCGTAAAGCTTGGCTGTTATTTATCCATAGCAGGCCCTGTGACATTTAAGAACGCTAATAAACTATTAGACGTGGTTAAGGTTACCCCAATGGATAGACTGTTAATAGAAACAGATGCCCCTTATCTCACCCCTGAGCCATATAGAGGCAAACGAAATGAACCTTCTTTTGTTCAGCACACTGCGGCAAAGGTGGCAGCGATAAAAGAATTATCCTATGAAACTGTTGTAAAATCCACTTCGGATAACGCAAAAAAATTTTTTGGTATTTATTAGCCTTAACAAGGCTTGACAAAAGTCTAGCAAGACTCTACAATTAATCTAGGTAGAGATGTTTTTGCTGCCAAAATGGAAAAGATTTTGGGAACAAAAGCACCTTGTCGAATAAATGAAGGGAGACAAGAAAATGGCACAATACTTAACGTTCCTATTAGGTAAAGAATTTTTTGCACTTGATATTGAGAGTGTAATCGAAATCGTTGGTATTCAAAAGATTACAAGAATGCCTCAACAGCCAAACTATGTTAAAGGCACTATCAACCTAAGAGGGAAAATTATTCCTACCATTGATGTGAGAGCAAGATTTGGTAAAGCGGAAGTTCCTTACAACGAGAGAACATGTATTATCGTCCTAGACATTCAGAACACCCATGCAGGATTCATCGTAGACTCTGTGGACGAGGTAATGACCATAGAATATGATATGATCTCTGAGCCACCAACATTTAAGGAAGATTATAAAGCAAAATACGTAAAGGGGATCGCAAAGAGAAATGACACTGTGATCATGCTCATTGAGAACAACGAACTGCTAGACACCCATGAGTTGACTGAGATTGTTAGTATAGAATTGTAAAAAAGTACTTTTGGTATACACCAGCAAGCTGGCACTTTTAAGGCATTGGGAAACTCTCGATGCCTTTTATAATGCAATAAAATATAACGCAATAAAAACAGGGACCGTTAGCCTCAGCTAACACTGTCCCTGTTTTGTTGTAATTCAGTTATTGTTTGCGACGTTTGCTTTCATTTGCGCTGATCCAGTTGGCAGAATCTGTGTAAATGATTATATTCTTTCTCACGTCAACAAAGCCACCAGAAACGTTGGCAATCTTAAAATCGCTACCGTCTTTTTCCTTAATCCAAAGTTCGCCATCAGCGAGTAGTTTTACTGCTGGTGCGTGATCTGCTAGAAAACCTTCATCTCCCTCTAGGGTGCGGATGATAATCTGCTCAGCATCACCTTTGTAAAACAATTCTTCTGGTGTGATTACTTCTAATGAATAGCTTTTCGCCATAATCTCACCTCTTACGCGTTCTGACTTTTATTGAATTTTTCTACTACCTCTTCAATGCCACCTGTGAATAAGAACAAAGACTCAGGAATGTGGTCATGTTTACCTTCTAGGATTTCTTTAAATCCTCTCACAGTTTCTTTTAGTGGAAGGTACCTACCTTTTGTTCCTGTGAATTGCTCCGCTACGTGGAACGGTTGGGAGAAGAATCTTTGAATTTTTCTAGCTCTGTTAACCACTAGTTTGTCTTCTTCCGATAGCTCGTCCATACCCATGATGGCGATAATGTCTTGCAGCTCTTTGTACTTTTGTAGTACTTGCTGTACGCCACGGGCTACATTGTAGTGCTCTTCACCTACGATGAGTGGATCCATGATTCTAGAAGATGATTCTAGTGGGTCTACCGCTGGATAGATACCAAGCTCTGTGATAGAACGGCTAAGTACAGTTGTCGCATCTAAGTGGGCAAATGTAGTCGCTGGTGCTGGGTCTGTTAAGTCATCGGCTGGTACGTATACCGCTTGTACAGATGTGATGGAACCCCTCTTGGTAGAAGTAATACGCTCTTGTAATGCTCCCATCTCTGTAGCAAGTGTTGGCTGATAACCTACGGCACTTGGCATACGTCCAAGTAACGCGGATACCTCAGAACCTGCTTGTGTGAATCTGAATATGTTGTCTACGAATAGAAGTACGTCTTGTCCTTCTTGGTCACGGAAGTTCTCCGCCATTGTAAGTCCTGTTAGGGCTACCCTCATACGTGCGCCAGGTGGTTCGTTCATCTGTCCGAATACCATGGCTGTCTTATCGATAACGCCTGACTCAATCATTTCATTGTATAGGTCGTTTCCCTCACGGGTACGCTCGCCTACACCAGCAAATACAGATATACCACTATGCTCACGGGCGATGTTGGCAATAAGCTCTTGGATTAGTACAGTTTTGCCTACACCGGCTCCTCCGAACAATCCTACTTTACCGCCTTTAGTATAAGGGGCGATAAGGTCAATAACTTTAATACCAGTCTCGAAAATGTGGGCGGATGTCTCTTGTTCTTCAAATGATGGTGCTTCTCTGTGTATAGGAAGTTTTCCTTCTGTGATTGGTGCTGGTTTTCCATCAATTGGATCCCCAATTACATTAAACATTCTTCCTAGTACTTCTTTTCCTACAGGAACTCTAATCGGTGCCCCTGTATCTTCTACTTCTAGTCCTCTTACAAGTCCATCTGTAGATGACAATGCAATACAACGTACTACATCGTCTCCAATATGTTGGGCAACTTCAGCAACGATTTTCTCGCCTTTGTAGTTGATTTCTATTGCGTTAAGTAGTTCCGGCATATTCTCTGGCGAGAATTTTATATCGATAACCGGTCCTATGATTTGGCTAATAACTCCTTTATCTGCCACGATCTCACTCCTTTCTAGCTTACTTTAGTGCCTCAGCACCACTAACAATCTCAGAAATCTCCTGAGTGATAGCAGCCTGACGGGCTCTGTTATAGTTAAGCGTTAAATCTCCAATAATTTCTCTTGCATTGTCTGTAGCACTTTCCATTGCCATACGTCTTGCCGCATGCTCGCATGTTACTGATTCTGCTATGGCTTCAAAAATGATCATTTCTGTATACTTTGGTACCATATAGTTAAATACAGCTTCTACCGACGGTCCGTACTCGACCTCTTGTCTTAAATCAAGCTTTTCTGACGTGCTTTTGTTGCCTGGTTTTAGTTCAAAAGGAAGTAGCTTAACTGACTGTACTTGTTGAGAAATTGTGTTGATAAATGAAGTCTTTATAAGTGTCACTTCGCTGATTTCTCCTGCATCGTACAAATCTAAGATAGGTTTGCTTACAAGATGTGTGTCTGTGAAAGTGATGGTGTCTGGCGCCTCTGTATACTCGGAAATGATTTTGTATCCGCGTTTTGCGAAATAATCTCTTCCCTTTGTACCAATAGTAACAAGAACTGTGTTTTCCTTGTCGCCTGCTAGTAATTCTACCGCTGCTTTGATTGCATTTGAGTTATAACTTCCGCAAAGGCCTCTGTTACTTGTAATCAAAATGTAGCATTTTTTACCTTTTCCGTCATTTTCTAGGTAGTGACTTTTGACGCTACCTGCGTTTTTGAACACATCTTCGATGGAGTCTGTCACGAAGTGGAAATGCTTCTTCACTTTTTCGGAAGCATCCTTAGCTCTTTTGAGCTTAGCAGAAGAAACTAACTTCATGGCGCTTGTAATATGCTCCATGCTTGTTACGCTTTTAATTCTCTGCTTTATTTCGCGCATGCCTTTTCCGGCCATAACTTCACCTAATACCCACCTAGGTGGGTCCTATTCTTACTTAAAAGTTTTCTTAAATTCTTCGATAGCAGCTTTTAACTTCGCTTCTGTGTCGGCATCAAGGTCTCCAGTAGTCTTTATTGTCTTGCCTACTGCTGGGTGGTGTGTCTCCATAAAGCTTAAGAACTCTTTTTCAAATTCTTTCACTCTTGGCACTCCAATATCTGCTAGATATTTATGAACTGTAGCGTATATGATCATTACTTGTTTTTCAACAGGTACTGGCGCATATTGCGGCTGCTTTAATATCTCCATGAGCCTCACACCGTGGTCAAGTCTTTCTTTGGTGTCTTTGTCAAGGTCTGAACCAAATTGGGAGAAAGAGGCAAGCTCTCTGTATTGGGCTAGTTCTAGCCTAATCTTACCAGCTACCTTCTTCATGGCTTTAATCTGTGCAGATCCTCCTACACGAGATACTGATATACCTGAGTTAACGGCTGGACGTTGCCCTGAGTGGAATAATTGTGTCTCAAGGAATATCTGACCGTCTGTAATAGATATAACATTGGTAGGAATATAGGCAGATACGTCTCCTGCCTGTGTCTCGATGATCGGAAGCGCTGTAATAGATCCTCCGCCTAACTCATCATTTAGCTTACAAGCTCTCTCAAGTAGTCTTGAGTGAAGATAGAATACATCTCCTGGGTATGCTTCACGCCCTGGTGGTCTACGAAGAAGTAGTGACATTGATCTATACGCTACTGCGTGTTTTGACAAGTCGTCATAAATAATAAGAACGTGCTTGCCTGCAAACATGAATTCCTCACCCATGGCAACACCAGCATAAGGTGCTAGGTATTGAAGTGGTGCTACTTCACTTGCTGTAGCAGATACTATGATGGTGTAAGGCATAGCCCCCCTATCTTCTAATGTCTTAACAAGTTGTGCTACTGTTGATGCTTTTTGTCCAATAGCCACGTAGATACAAATTACGTCTTCTTCTTTTTGATTGATGATTGTATCGATGGCAACAGCTGTTTTACCAGTCTGTCTGTCTCCGATAATAAGCTCACGTTGACCTTTTCCGATTGGAATCATTGAGTCAACTGCTTTTAATCCAGTTTGAAGCGGTTGGTGTACTGACTTTCTAGCAAGTACGCCTGTAGCTGGTGATTCAACTGGTCTGAATTTTGTTGTTTTGATAGGACCTTTGCCATCAATCGGCTGTCCTAGGGCGTTAACTACACGTCCAATTAGTTCAGGTCCAACTGGAACCTCAACGATTTTGCCTGTAGGTTTTACAATATCGCCCTCTTTAATATCTTTGTCCGAACCCATGATTACGGCACCAATGTTGTCTGCTTCTAAGTTAAGCGCCATACCGTAAACTTCGCCCGGGAACTCTAAAAGTTCACCTGCCATACAGCTTTTCAATCCATATATTCTGGCAATACCATCTCCTACTTGGATTACTGTTCCAAATTCAGAAACTTCTACTGCATTTTTATAATTCTTGATTTGCTCTTTTATGACAGCACTTATTTCTTCAGGTCTTAAATTCATATTTCTTCCCCTACCTTAAATTACTGCTGCTCCGAGGGTTTCTTTCATGCCTTGAAGTCTACTCTTAACAGAGGCATCAATGACTTTGCCCTCGATGAATATCTTAACTCCTCCAATGAGAGAAGCATCTAGTTTGTTAGTCAGTTCCACAGTTTGCCTTAGAAGTTCGCCGGTTTCTTTCTCGAAAGCGGCCAATTGTTCTGGACTTAAAATGACTGTGGAGAAAATCTCTCCGACAGATATCTTGTCGTCTATATCCATGCGATGTTTGTACTGTCTAACAATATCCGCAAAATTTCCGGCTCTACCTTTATCCACCAGTATGTAGACAAAATTTAGCACTTCTGGGATTAATTTCCCTTCAAATATTGCTTTTAATTCTTCTTTTTTTTCGTGCTTTGAGATTACTGGTGTAGATACAAATTCCAAAAAGTCTGGGTTTTTCTTGAATATCTCAGACAGCTGCTCTAACTCTTCAAGAATAGGTTCTTCTTTTCCTAATTCTTTTGCGACATCATACAGCGATGACCCATAGGTTATTCCTACTGTTAGCTCTGCCATTTAGAATTACCTGCCTCTTCGATCAGTTTTTCTATCATGTCATTTTGAGATTTGTCGTTAAGCTCTCTTTGCATTATTTTCTCTGCTGCTAATATGGCAATTTCAGAGATTTCATCGCGAAGATCGTTGATAGCTTTTTGTTGATTTCTAGCAATTTCTTCGTCGGCTTGTCTTAGCATATTCTCAACCTTAGCGCGAGCTTCTTCTATGATGGCATCGGCCTGCTTGTCAGCTTTTACTTTCGCTGCTTTTACGATGTCTCTGCTCTCATTGTTAAGGTCATCCATTTTCTTTTGATATTCTGCTAAAATTTCGTTTGCATTCTTTTGCTTTGTGTCAGCATCGCTGAAGGCATCATCTATAGATGTTTGTCTTTTAAGCATTAGATTTCTAACGGGAACAAACAGAAAACGCTTTAATATAAGAAATAGGATTAGGGTATTCACCAGTTGAAATAATAAATTCCAACTAACCGAAATTAACGGTGTTACTACCTCTGCATGTGGCATGTTTTCTTCTCCCTTCTGTTAAAAATTGGGTCTGTTTTAGTATTATCCCAATAGTCCTACAAGAGGGTTTGCCACTACTAGTAGAATAGCGATAATGAATGCGAAGATACCTGTTGTCTCTGCAACAGCGGCACCTACTAACATTGTTGAAAGAATTCCTGATCTAGCTTCTGGTTGTTTACCAACGGCCTCAGCTGCTTTACCAGCTGCAAATCCGATACCAATACCCATACCAATAGCTGAGCACATTGCGATACCACCACCGATAGCTGATGCTCCTAATACGATTGCTTTTGCTAAACTTGCGTCCATTTTTAATTTCCTCCTTGAGTTTGAAAATAATTTAATTTAATTTTTATGTTGTTCCCTTTAGTGGGATTTTTGATGATGTGGCACAGTATTTAGACCAATGAATGTTACAGACAAGATCAAGAAAATATACGCCTGTAAAATTGGTTCAAATATGTCGAAGAATGCATTCAAAAAGATTGGTAGTCCAATCTCTGCTAGTGGTATTGGTATTCCAATACTATGAGACAATGCTTCTAATGCTGCAATCAGCAGCTCCACGATAATCATGCCTCCTGTTATATTTCCGAAAAGACGGAAAGCAAGAGAGATTGGGAAAGCAGTTTCCCCAATTACGTTAATCGGCAATAGAAACGCCATTGGATCGGCCATGTGCTTAATGTATCCTTTGATTCCCTTATCTTTGATAGAGAAAAAGTGGATACAGAAAAATGTGATCAGCGCCACTGCAAACGTTGTGTTAAGGTCAGCAGTTACTGGTCTGATGTGTAGTAGTCCGAGCGCATTACCGAAGATCAAGAAAATAAATAATGACGAGAAATATGGAGCAAATCCCATATTGTGTTTGCCCATGGATGTCTCTACTAGCCCGTACATGAAGTCCACATACGTTTCGACTAGGGATTGTAATTTTCCTGGTCGTTCTTTTAGGTTTCTATTCACCACTATGGCTAATACAATAAGTATGGCCATAATAATCCATGTGAAGATGACCGACTCTGTGATAAAAACTGAATCACTAAAGACTATAATCTTCCGAGGACCGGCTCCTAGATGTTCCATTCGTTTACCTCCTTTTTTTCAAAGTTATTTGTTAAATTCCTTTTTTGAGAACGAATTTACAAAAATATATAGCTAACTGCACTGTGATAAATCCTATCACGCAGGAAAGCCCCGCTATTTGACTGGTAACATAGCATAAATAAAACGCCCCGCCGAATATTGCCAATCTCCCTACAAATCCTAGGGAGTAAAAGATAATCGCACTTTTCTTTTGTCGTATCACCGCTTTTTCAAGCATGAAAGCCAACAATGTGAAGTTCACATCAGCCACAGCTGTACCTACTGCCAGTCCATACGCAAAGTGTAGGTTGAACCCTTTTGTGAAAAACAATGATATGATTTCAATAATGACGGCCATTAGAACTGTCGTCCTCATGACTGCTTGTCTTAGTTGTTTCGTTTCTTGCACTATGCATACTCCAAATTATCCCATGGTTTTTTTTAACAATCTATAAGCAGACCAAAGACCAGTGGACAAACCAAAAATCACAAAAATGATGACCAATAACCCGTTGGTTTCAAGACGGGAATCAAGCCATCTTCCAAGGAAAACTCCAAGGACTGTATTAATACCAATTATTAAACCTAACTGGGTCACTAGCACCAATGGCTTCAACCCATCAAAGTCAAATTTACTCATAGTGAAAATTATACTCGCCCAAAGGGTAAAAGTAAAGCGGTTTTAATAATTTCGTTAAATATTTAACGAAGTTTTTCTTTTATTATTTTGACGATTTTCTGGCAAGATGTTCCATCTCCATAGGGATTTGTAGCAAAAGACATGGCTTCATAGGCCTCTTTGCTACTGATTAGCTCTTCAATCATGTTGTAGATTCCATCGCGCTCTACGCCAGCTAATTTCACCGTACCAGCCTCTACGGCCTCAGGTCTTTCTGTTTCTTTACGCACCACAAGAACTGGTTTTCCTAAAGATGGCGCCTCTTCCTGCATACCCCCAGAGTCAGTCACAATCAGGTATGATTTTTTCATCAAATTGACAAATGGTTGGTATTGAAGGGGTTCTATTAGATTGATTCGCTCCATGCCGCCAAAGATCTTATCTGCTGTTTCTCTCACTTTAGGATTCATATGAATTGGATAAATAATCTCAACATCATTGTGCTTAATCACAATGTCTTTTAGGGCTGAGAAAATATTCTCCATATATTCACCTAGATTTTCCCTGCGGTGGCATGTAACCGTAATCACTTTTTTATTCTCAAAATCCATGTTTTTTAGAACTTCGTTTTCAAACTCATAAGGCTTGTCTGCCACTTGTATGAGGGCATCTATTACTGTATTGCCTGTGATGAATATATGGCTTTCATCGATGGCCTCTGCCACCAAATTAGTTTTGTTTTTCTCTGTAGGCGCAAAGTGCAAATCCGTCATTCGTCCTGTTAACACGCGGTTCATTTCTTCTGGGTATGGAGAGTATTTGTCATAGGTGCGAAGTCCTGCCTCCACATGGCCTACTTTTATTTTCTTGTAAAACGCTGATAGTGCCGCTGCAAATGTAGTGGTAGTATCACCGTGAACCAAGACTATGTCAGGCTGTGTCTCGTCTAGAACAGTATCTAGTCCCACTAGCACATTGGAAGTGATTTGGCTAATGGTTTGGTTTGGCTTCATTATATTCAAATCGTAATCTGGTTTTATTTCGAAGAGTGATAGGACTTGGTCAAGCATTTCCCTATGCTGAGCTGTAACACAAACTATGGATTTTATCCCGTCGGCTGCCTCTAGAGCCTTTACTAGTGGTGCCATTTTTATTGCCTCTGGCCTCGTGCCAAATACTGTCATTACTTTAATATCACTCATTTGTTTACCTCTTATATATTTTGATGTCGGCATCTTCTTCTTTTTCCGCCTCTGCTTGATCTTTGATGAACACGTAGATTAGTGCCGCGGTGATGACAAACAACACACTGGCTTCTATGACAAGTCTCTTGCTGATAAGTATAGCCGCTACCCCTAGCAATGCACTCATGGAGTAGAGCAGTATTACTGTTCGCTTTTGCCCTAAACCTTTGGCCATAATCCTATGGTGAAGATGACCTTTGTCTGCTTCCATAATCGGCCTCTTGTTGATCAGTCGCCTTAAAATAGCAAATCCTGTATCAAATATAGGAAGCCCTAGCACGAATAAAGGCACAATGGTGGCTATGGCTGTAGCACCTTTCATCAGCCCCATCATAGAGAGTCCTGCCAGCATAAAGCCTAAAAATAGCGAACCTCCGTCCCCCATGAATATTTTGGCTGGGTTGAAGTTAAATGGCAAGAACCCTAACGCTGCGCCGGCTAATGCCACAGTGGCAAGACCAACGCTTGGCATTACGTTGAGAAAAGCTGCATAGGCAATAGATGTGGAGGCAATAGCCGCTGTACCTGCTGCCAAGCCGTCGAGCCCGTCTATGAGATTGATGGTGTTCGTAATTCCTACCACCCATATTATGGTGATTAGAAGTTCTAACCCTGGTATGCCTCTTGCATCTTGTGTAAAATACACATAGCCCCAAGGTGAACCAAAGTAGCTGATTTTCACGCCAAAATAGTACAATATACCTGCACATCCAATTTGTCCCACCAGTTTGACTTTGGCGGATAGATTCTTGATGTCATCTATGATTCCAATGAGAAATATTACAGTTCCTCCTATGAGCAGCCCTGCCATCTTTCTATCTACAGGTACGAACACCAGTATTGCCACTAAGGTTCCAATGTATATGGCCAAACCACCCATCCGAGGTATAGGCATTTTGTGCATGCGTCTGTCATCTTTTGGTATATCAATCACTCCGATTTTTTTGGCAAGCCAAATGGCTACTGGTGTGAATACCAGTGCTACGCAAAATGCTACGGAGAGAATGGATATAATATCTATAAGTCTTTCTGAGCTCATGTTTTATTCCCCAACATATAATCGGGCTCAGCCCAACTATATATTGGGGGGCCCATAAAATACCGCTAAATGTGGGCAAAGCCCACCTTATAGCAGTTCTATTTACTTTCTAATATCTCCAGTGTAACACCAGCTTCGTTTAACAGTTCTAGTGCCAACTCGTCTGGGTACCCTTCTTTGATAACAATTCTTCTAATATTACAGTTAATAATCATCTTTGCGCATATTACACAAGGTTGGTGGGTGCAGTACAAGGTGGCCCCTTCGATACTTGTGCCAAGATTGGCTACTTGAATAATAGCATTTTGCTCTGCATGTAAGGCTCTACAAAGTTCGTGTCTTTGTCCAGACGGCACCCCTAGTTTTTCACGTAAACACCCTATCTCTTCACAGTGTTTTACATTCATAGGTGCGCCATTGTAGCCTGTGGCCATGATTCTATTCTCTTTGACAATCACGGCACCGACTTGACGTCTAACACATGTGGATCTTTTTTGTGCTACTTCCGCTATCTCCATAAAGTATTCATCCCAAGTGGGTCTCATTCTATTCACCTCTTCATATGTATCTTGTTCATCTTATCGTTGATCATTAGTGGATTTGTTATTTTATCTGTTTGTAATCTTCGTTAAAATATATTTCTGATAAATATAGCCCTTGTGGCGGAGCGGTATGACGTGCCCTTTGTCTGTCTTTGGACTGTATGATGTCGATCAGCATGTCAGGTGGTATTTTGCCGTGTCCGACATCTATGAGTGTGCCCGTTATTATTCTGACCATGTTGTATAAAAAGGCATTGCCTATTATTTCTAGGTTGATGGTTTGGGTGGTGGTGTTTGGGTTATTGTTTGGTTGTGCATCGTCTATTAGCTTTAGGCTGTGCACCGTTCTTTCTGTGGATTTCTCTTTGTTTGCACCAGATGCCCTAAAGCACGCAAAGTCATGGGTGCCTACAATATGGGCCGCTGCTTGCCTCATTTTTTCCAGGTCTAGTGTTCTTCCTACATTATAACAGTACTTTCGAGAAAAAACATCATTTTCATTGGAGGCTACTATCTTGTATATATATTTTTTGCCCTTGGCACTAAACCTAGCGTGAAAGTCTTTAGGGACCTCTTTGACCTCTCTGATTTGTACATCCTCTGGTAGCCAATTGTTTACTGCAAATTTTATTCGGTCAGCCGGAATGGTGCTGTCCGTAAAGAAGTTAGCCTGCTGCCCATAGGCATGTACGCCAGAGTCTGTACGGCTTGTCCCTTGTATTTGTATCTTCTCACGGCACAGCTCCGAAAGCACCCTTTCCAGTTCACTCTGCACCGTGCGTCCGTTTGGTTGCACCTGCCATCCGCAGAAATTCGTGCCGTCATATTCAATTTTAAGTAAAATGTTTTTCATAACAGCATAATTATAAGGGTTTTCATGGCGTTTTTCAATAAGAACCCAATACAATACATTTATCAAACTAAAAAGACCAAGTCTTCTAGGTAGAATTCTTGATCTTTTTATTTGAAATTTTCATTTTCT
>JAVBKP010000142.1:0-25951 GCA_031553975.1 Anaerovoracaceae bacterium
TCATATTTTATTTATTAAACCTACATAGTGGACTCACTTCACAGTCCGAACACGCGGGTCCTCGGGCATGACATACCCGCCTACCATGCCATATTAAGTTATGATGTGTCTTGGTCCATTGCGATTCAGGGATAGCCTTCATTAGGGCCAATTCCGTTTTTAGCACATCTTTTTCATTGGTCAGTCCAATTCTGTTGGCGAGTCTAAATACGTGGGTATCAACAGCAATTCGCTGAACGCCAAAGCCATTTGACAGAACAACATTGGCTGTCTTCCTACCCGCACCAGGTAACGCAATCAGCTCATCATAGGTGCCGGGCACTTGACCCCCGTGTTTTTCCACTAGCATTTGGCTGAGAGCAATAATATTCTTAGACTTGTTCTGATACAATCCAATACTTTTGATAATGGCGGCTACATCCGCTTGATCAGCAGCAGCCAGCAATTCTGGGTTAGGATATTTTTCAAACAATATAGGTGTGATTAGATTCACTTTCTTATCTGTGGTCTGTGCAGAGAGCACAACAGAAATAAGCAACTGAAAATTATCCACAAAATCAAGTTCACAACCTGCATCAGGGTATAAGCCTTCCAAAATATTCAATATATCGGCAATTTCTGCTTTGGTTAGTTTTTTCATCATATACCTCTAGTTTATAATCAATCCATTCATTATATCCAAAACTAACATATCCATCAAGCCAAATCATATTATTCTTGACTTTATTTGCCTCGCATATTATGATAGAAAAGTATTTTCCGACCAGCGGGTCGACTTTTAAAAAGTGAGGTAAACATGACAACTAAGAAAGAAAAAAAATCAATGTCAAAAGGAAAAATTATCCTTTTTGTGATAATTGCTATTTTTGCAGCTATTACAATTTATAGAATTGGATTTGCTGTCCTAGGGGACAAAGTAGAAGTGGTGAATGAAACTGCCAATGTAAAAGTGACAGAAGCAGCTATTTCAAACATTGAGCTTACATCTCCTATTACAGGACGTATACAACCAGTAGACGAAGTAAATGTAGTGCCTAAGATGCCAGGTGTGGTTAAGACAGTCAATGTAACATTGGGGCAAAAAGTAAAAAAAGGCGAGTTACTATTTACATTAGATGGTAGCTCTAGCTACAGCTCTTTGGCCCAAGCCAAGGCGGGGCAAAATCAGGCCAATTTAGCATATACCAGTGCAAAAGAAAACTATGACAGAATGGCATCTTTGTTTGCAGAAGGAGCTATAGCCAAGCAGCAACTTGATCAAGCCAAATACCAATTGGATTCGGCATTGGCCAGTATATCCCAAGCAAACGCAGGGGTATCTTTAGCAGCAGAAGGTGCTAGCAGTGCAAGGGTTACAGCGCCTATCGCAGGGTATGTGACAACAGTCAATGTGGTAGCAGGTGGCATGGCATCACAAGCCCAACCAGCTGTATCCATTGCCAATATTGATACAGTAGAGATCAATGCCACAGTATCAGAGAATCTGATCAATAAAATAAAAGTAGGTGACAAAGTCCAGGTATATGTAAAGACTGTAGCAAATACACCATTTGACGGTGCTATTACAGCCCTATCACCAGCGCCAGCGGCAGGTACACTTACATATCCAATTAAAGTATCTATTAGCAACGGAGATATCCAAATAAAACCAGGTATGTTTGCTGAAGTAAATGTAGCTTCTGAGACACATCGTGACGTGTTAACAGTGCCATCAAACGCCGTATTAATAAAAGGCGGTAAATCGGTGATAGCGGTGATAGAAGGCGATGTAGCGATCTTCAAAGAAGTAGTAACGGGCATTGACAATGGTCAAATTATCGAGATTAAGAGCGGATTAGCAAAGGGAGATACCATAGTATTTGAAGGCCAATCCTACCTTGAAGATGGCGATACAGTTAAAGTAATCCAGTAATTTTCAAGGAAGAGAGAGGTAATTATAAACATGAATATAGCAAGTACAGCTGTAAAAAGACCAGTCACCACCTTGATGTTGATGATGATCATCGTCATATTAGGAGCCATATCTTTCTTAAAGCTTCCAGTGGATTTGTTTCCAAAAATGGAATTTCCTGTGGCGATTGTTATGGTTAGCTATCCTAACGCTGGACCAGAAGAGATAGAATCTCTCGTAACCAGGCCGTTAGAACGCCAGCTATCAACAGTAGAAAAACTTAAAAGTTTATCCTCTGTATCAGCTGATGGAACCTCCATGGTAATCGTTCAGTTTGAAGATGGTACAGATATGAAATTCTCCTCGCTGAACATGCGTGAGAAGGTTGATATGATTAAGGACTTCTTGCCAGAAGGCGCCACAAAGCCAATGATCATGACCATTGACCCATCCATGATGCCTATTATGGAGCTTTACGCCTCTAGTGACATGGAGTTAACGGAACTGTATACATTGTTAACGGATGAAATACTTCCGTACTTTGAACGGACAGAAGGTGTTGCGGATGCGGCCATATTTGGAGGCGTTGAAGAAGAGGTAAAAGTAACGGTAGACCAAGAAAAATTATCTGGTTATCACATGAGTTTAACCCAGATTAGCCAATTATTAGCAGCAGAAAATATCAACCTACCGAGTGGAACGGTGGATAAGGGCTCTAAGAAAATGGTTATCCGTACCATAGGTGAGTTTGGATCTGCAGAGGATATGAGAAATATTCCGCTGACACTGGCTACCCGTGAAGTGATTCGCTTAGGTGATATTGCCACCATCTCCGAAGGCGTGGCAGAGCAGACTTCCATCGCCCGTGTTAACGGAAATCCAGCGATAGGGTTAAACATCACAAAACAGTCTACTTCCAACACAGTAACCGCTGCGGATAGTGTGATGGAGACGTTGAAAGAGATACAGACAAAGTATCCACAAGTGGAGTTTACCATTTCATTCAATCAAGCTGACTATGTGAAAAGCTCAGTGGCCAGTGTAGAAGAAGCAGCTATATTAGGATGTCTATTCGCGATATTGGTAATATTTATATTCTTTAGAAATACAGCAGCAACGCTTGTAATAGGAATCTCTATACCTACGTCTATCATTGCCACATTTATATTGATGTACTTTGCGGGTATTTCATTAAATATGCTATCATTAGGCGGTTTAGCCATAGGAGTAGGCATGTTGGTGGACGACTCCATCGTAGTATTAGAGAATATTTTCCGCGTCAAAAATGAAGAAAATGTGTCTGCCCAAGAAGCGGCTATCATAGGGACAAAACAGGTAATGATGCCGGTATTTGCTGCTACTATGACTAAAATAGCAGTATTCCTGCCAATTGTATTTGCGGAAGGCATGGCGGCTACCATGTTTAAAGAATTCTCTTATACAATTAGTTTTGCCCTCTTGGCGTCATTATTGGTATCCTTTACTGTAGTGCCTATGATTAGTTCAAGAGTGCTTCATGCAGACCAAATACAAGAAGGGATCAGAATTAAAAAATTTAGATACAAATTTAGAATACTACCTAAGATTTCCCAATTTATTGAATATACAATAGATGAATATCAAAAAATTCTTACCTACTCACTTAGACATCGTAGGAAGACGATTATTGCGTCTATACTGATTCTATTAATATCAGTTAGTAGTGTGGCAGTAGTAGGAGGAGAGCTATTCCCTACATCTGACGAATCTAGCTTTAGCATCAATGTAAATACACCATTTGGCACATCTCTTGTAGAGAAGGATCAAGTTTTAAGTGAACTTGAGGAGTATGTATCAAGTAATATTCCAGAGACAGAATCATATACCACGTCAATAGGTGGAGGTAGTATGTATTCTATGGGCACATCGGATAGTTCAACCATCCGTGTCAATTTAGTAGGCAAAAACGACAGAGATTTATCAACAGAAGAAGTGGCCAACCGCACCCGTGATGATTTGAAAAAATTATCCACTGCTGACATTACAGTGCAGTTAGAGTCAATGACAGCGGCTATGGGTGGTGGAGCTACACCAATTCAGCTGTATCTACGTGGTGATGACCTGGCCACTTTAAAACAAGTCTCAGATGATTTTGTGAAAATTATCAGTGAAATCGAAGGCACAGCCGATACAAGTGCAGACCTAACAGAAGGAAATCCAGAAGTTAAGGTGACGCTAAATCGTAGCAACGCTGGATATTTTGGCATCACAGCGTACCAACTGGCCAATGCGTTAGAATCTTCCCTAAGTGGTTCTACAGCTACAACACTCAAGGTCAATGGCGGCGAAATCGATGTAAAACTATCATTGAACGCCACATACCAAGAGTCTGTTGAGAACCTAAAGCAGATACTAATACCGACGGCTACAGGACAAATGGTACCAGTAGGACAAGTGGCAGAATTTTCTTATGGTAACTCACCATCGCAGATTAACAGGCAGGACCAGATTCGTACGGTAACCATTGGGTCTTCACTGTCTGGTAGAGATTTACAATCCGTATCTAACGACATCAAAGTGGCTCTTGATAGTTACGACATGCCTAGTGGATATACATACGAATTCGCAGGAACCCAGAAGGAGATGGTAGAGACTTTTTCTAGCTTGCTGCAAGCCCTTGCACTATCCATCGTACTTGTGTTTATGATTCTTGCCTCCCAGTTTGAATCATTGGTACAACCAGGTATCATCATGATGGCCATACCATTTGCGTTAACGGGTGCATTCTTATCATTATTCTTGGTAGGAATGCCACTATCCATGCCAGCCTTTATGGGTATTATCATGCTGGTGGGTATAGTAGTAAATAACTCCATCCTGCTCATTGATTTTATCAATGCCAATAGGCATGTATATGCTACTAGAGAAGAAGCCATCCTTATGGCAGGCAAATACAGATTTAGACCGATTATCATGACAATGTTAACCACCAGTCTAGGTCTTGTGCCTATCGCCCTCGCCCTTAGAGAAGGCTCTGAATTAGAGGCACCTATGGGCGTTACTGTAATAGGAGGTCTGATTTTCTCTACTTTGATAACCCTTGTGATTGTTCCAGTGATCTACGCCATTGTAGATGACAGGACTGAACGCAAAAAGGCTAAGCGTATGGCGAAAAAGACAAAGGCGGATATGCCAAGTGAGGGATAAAGATAAAAAAAGACAACTTATATTGGATGCTGCCATTGGTCTTTTCATGGAAAAGGGCTTTGCCAATACTAAGATGATTGATATTGCCAATGCGGTGAATATGGGAAAAAGTACCTTGTACGGATACTTTGAGAGCAAAGAATTACTGTTTTGCCAACTTATTGAAGAAAAGGTATTAGAAGGATATGCCACTGGGGTCGTAACGTCAATCGACCCTAGCGCTCCTGTGAGAAATCAGTTGATACAGATGGCAGAATTTGATTTAGCTGCCATACAAGGGGCAGGGTATTTCTTCAATGCAGCAGAGGAAATCTCAAAGATTAGTGGCATATCTCAAAACGAAGAATTCATGAGGCGGGTCCACGACATTCTATCACTTCGTTTTAATACACTTTCTGATATAATAAAACGAGGTGTGGCCAATGGAGAATTAAAAGAGGCAGGTGCCGTGGCAATGCCAATTATGCTAAATGGGATTTTCAACTTTTTTCTGCCAGCAAAAGGTGGCGTAATGCCAGGTATACCAGAGATGGAAAGATTATTATGCGCTAGCATTGCAAGCATCCAAGTTGCAGATGTTATTGACTTGGTATTAGAAGGAATAGCAAGAAAGGTGGAATAATTCACCTTTCTTTTTGATGTAATAATTATTTAACTAGAAAAGTCACATAGAATATGTTAAAATACTTCTTTATGCAATAGTGTATTAGAAGATAGAAGAAAATAGAAAAGGAAACAATGAATGGAAAACATAATTTTCAGTGAACTAGGGTTATCGCCCGAGTTGCAAAAGGCACTTGATGAGATGGGCTTTGAAGAAGCTACCCCCATACAGTCAGGAGCCATACCACACGTTTTAGCCGGCAAGGATGTACTAGGACAAGCCCAGACAGGAACTGGTAAGACTTGTGCTTTTGGAATACCAGCCATAGAGCGGTTAGACCCTAATGTAAGTGGTGTACAAGTATTGATACTTTTACCTACAAGAGAGCTTGCTATACAAGTATCGGATGAGCTTAAAAAAGTATCTAAGTATAAAAAAGATGTAAAAGTAGTGCCTATCTACGGAGGACAATCCATTGACAGGCAGATTTTCTTGCTGAAATCAAAGCCACAGATTATAGTAGGTACACCTGGTCGTGTTATGGACCACATGAGAAGACGTACACTAAAGCTTAACGGATTAAAGATGATTATTCTTGATGAAGCAGATGAAATGCTTAACATGGGATTCAAAGAAGATATAGATACGATCTTATCAGACGCACCAGATGATGACAGACAAACACTGCTGTTCTCAGCCACGATTCCACCAGCGATTAAGGATATTATGAGGGCTTATCAAAAGGATCCTGTACATGTTAGGACCTTGCACAAGGAGTTATCAGCACCCCTTATAGACCAATATTATATCGAGGTTCGTGAATCAGGCAAACTAGATGTACTTTCTAGGTTTATCGATGCCAACAATATAAAACTCGCCCTTATTTTCTGTAACACAAAAAGACGTGTAGATGAGTTGACAGAAAAGTTACAAGGTAGAGGATATGCAGTAGATGCACTTCACGGGGACATGAAGCAAAGCGAACGTGATAGAGTAATGAACAAATTCCGCAAAGGAACCATTAATTTTCTAGTGGCGACAGATGTAGCGGCTAGGGGAATAGATGTTAACAACGTAGAAGCTGTGTTCAACTACGACATTCCAAACGATGAAGAGTATTATGTACACCGTATCGGGCGTACAGGTCGTGCAGGTAAATCTGGCGCGGCGTATTCCTTTGTGTTCGGAAAAGAAATTTACAAGCTAAAAGATATCCAGAGATATACAAAAACCAATATTACCCAGATAAAGCCACCATCAGTGGCCGATATTGAAGGCAATATGATGGGCGTTGCAGTTGACAAAGTAAAAGCTGTATTAGAGCAAGGAAAACATGGCAAATACGCTACGTATATTGAAAGAGTTCTAAAAGAATATGCGGATATTGATGACTCTGTGAATAGTCTTGATGTGGCAGCGGCTTTATTCCTAATGAAATTTGAAGAGACCTTTAGAGATTATGGGGACGAAGTGTTTGAAAGAGAGATCGCTCGTGGTAATAGCAATATGGTACGTCTCTTTGTGAATGTAGGAAGTATGGATAGCATACAGCCAGGCAACTTAGTGCAAGGAATTGCTTCTAAAACTTCATTGTCAGGTAAAGCAATAGGATCGATAGAGATTCACAGAAACTTCTCATTTGTAGATGTTCCGATGGAATTTGCAGATGAAGTTGTGGATACAATGGCTCAGGTTGGATTTACCCATAGGGGAAGAAAAGTATCCTTCGAAAAGGCGTCCAAACGTCAACGCCCGAAGAGAGACAATAGAGCTGCTGGCGACAGAAAATACCGTAGGTAGATAAAAAAAGAAGTGTTGTAGGCTTATGCCCCGCAACACTTTTTATATTTTTTGCCTGAGCCGCAACTGCAAGGATCATTTCTTCCAGGCGTCTCTTCTTTTCTGACAATCTGAGATTTTTTAAACTCTTTTGTAATCTCAGCACGTTTTTCCGCTTCAAGAACACCATCCCACTCGCTTAGGCTGTGTAGATGCTCTGCTTTTGCTTCTAACATGTTGTGGTATAACTTTTCATAGTTGATGTTAAACTTAATAGCAGTATCGGCTGTCACAGAATCCAAGGCCTTTTGAGACATGCTCTTTTTCATGCTTGAGTTAACGCCATCAAGCCAGCCCATGAATAAGACATCCGAAACCTGATACTTATCAGCTAATTCTCTAAAAGTACCTTCCACAGATTTTTTATGGTTGGTAAGCACGTCTTTGTATATTTTAATTTCTGCGCCTGCGTACTCCTCCCAAAATTTTTGGAACGTGGTATCCGTTTGATTTCCAATCAAATCTTGCCACTCTTTGAATAATGTCATGTGATTTCTCCTTTTTTGTTGAAACATTGTCTAAAAGTATTATAATGGTATATGGTATATTTTGCAAGGAGTCAGAAAAAATGATAGATATAAATGTAGTTTTAGTGGAGCCAGAGATCCCACCTAATACTGGAAATATTGCAAGAACATGTGCCGCCACAGGCGTCACACTTCACTTAGTAGAACCATTGGGCTTTTCTATAGATGATAAGCAAGTAAAACGAGCAGGCCTAGATTATTGGCCCTATGTGAAAATAGAAATTCATAAAAGTTTAGATGAATTTTTGAAAAAATATGAAAATGAAAAAATGTTTTTTTGTAGCACCAAAGCAAAGCAGAGCTATGCAGAGGCAAAATACCCAGACAGATGCTTTTTAGTATTTGGGAAAGAGACAAAAGGACTGCCAGAAACCTTATTAAACCAAAGACCAGATGACGGGGTGAGGATTCCTATGATTATGAAACCTGAACTTAGATCACTTAACTTATCAAACGCGGCCAACATAGTATTATTTGAAGCACTTAGACAAAATGGATTTGAAGGATTGGAATAGCAAATGGAAAAATTGATGATTTTATTTCAGCTTATAGGTGGAGCAGGCATATTGCTTTATGCCATAGACATGATGAAATGGGCATTGGGAAGAGCCACAGAGCATAAAATAGGAAAACTAGTAAATAACTTTACAAAAAACAGGGTGACGGGCATCATAACTGGTGCCGTGGTGACCATGGTGAACCAAAAAAGTTCAGCCACTACGATCAAAGTGGTTGGGCTAGTGAATGCGGGGGTTTTGACATTGGTGCAAGCCACTGCTGTGATCATGGGTGCCAACATAGGTACTACAGTAACAGGGCAACTATTGGCATTCAAATTAGGGGCTATCGCCCCAGGCATTGTAGGTATAGGTGTAATCATTTGGCGGCTAGCAAGGCAAAAGAAAGTGAGCGATTCGGGCAAGATTTTAATTGGCTTTGGTCTCATGTTCATTGGCATGGACATTATGCGAAGTGGACTAGCCCAGATTAGAGGCTATGAAATCGTCAGACATATGTTGGAACTCAACGAGACTTTTGCCGTTGGATTTTTACTCATCATAGTTGTTGGTTTCATTCTATCCTTTTTCTGTAATGGCAGTAGCATATTGATTGGGGTTATGATTGCCATGGCCATGGAAGGCATGATGGATTTTTCTTTAGCTATGCCGATCGTCGTAGGAGCCAATATTGGTAAATGTATACCAGCCCTTCGTGCAGGGAAAGGTACCAATAGAACAGCTAAAAGGGCGGCAGCCATACATTTTATGTTAAATATCATAGGTGGCATCATATATGTCCTCCTATTTAGAAATTCCATGGACGCAGTGGTCAACTTCCTATCTCCCAATGACATTCCAAGACAAATTGCATGGGGGCATACTCTGTTTAATATTGTGAATACTATTCTTTTATTCCCGTTCACTAAGTATTTAGTAATCTTATCAGGCAAGATTGTATCAGCCAAGACAGAGGCAGATCAAATAACAGAACTAAACTTGGACAAAAGGTTGTTGGAGACACCAGGGCTTGCCCTAGCTCAAGCATCACAGGAGATTACAGTTATGGCAGGTGCTGTCCTCACCAATTATCAAACAGCTTTTGAGGCCTTTATGGACCATGATGAAAAGCGAATAAAGGTAGTACTCCAAGAAGAGAACGCCATTAACAGCATGCAAAAAGAGGTAGAAACCTATTTGATGAAATTATTTCAAAAGGGTATAAGCGAAAGACATCAGAGACATACTAACATGCTAATAAGCATATCTGCTGATATTGAGAGAATGGGTGATATGGCAGAAGAAATTGCAAATTTTGGCACATACTGCCAAGAGCAAGGACTTCAATTAAGTGAGCAAGGCAAAGTCGAGGTAGGAGAAGTTCATGAAAGGGTAGCGGCATTATGCAGCGATCTAGTAGAGGCTTTGAACAAAAATGATGCAGCGTTAGCCCAGAAAATTATTCAAGAAAGCACAGGCATAGAAAATGTTCAGCAAGAGTTAAAGCAAAAGCATATAGAGAGATTAAATGCAGGGGTGTGCACACCGGGATCAGGGGCGGTGTTCATGGATGTTATTTCCAGCATGTTATCCATTGTGGGGTATATACGTGATATCTGCAATGATATCATAGAAGATGGAAAAGAAAGATAAAGTTATAAAAAAGAGGGCAACTATGGGAGAAGATTTTAGTGGAATAGAGGTGTTCGTTATAGGCGGTGGGGATGAAGCGTTGAAAAATGCTTTAGAAGTAGCCCAATACGCACGGAAGGTAACTGTTATGCACAAGGGAGACACTTTGCATGCGCAAAAAAACTTTTTGGAGGCAGCAAAGCAACATCCAAAAATTGACATTTTTTTAAAAACCGCAATCGCTGATGTTGGAACAGAATCGATTGTTAAAGAAATAACATATGCAAAAATTGATGAGAAAAAATTCACTTTTCATAGCGCAGACCCTAAAGATAGGGGAATCGGTGTTCTTGTTTATAACGATGAGTTGTGATAAAATAAAAGACGGATTTAAGAAAAAATATAAATCCAATACAGTAGCTATTTATAATTTAAAGGAGGATATATAAAATGGTAAGAGTAGCAATCAATGGATTTGGGAGAATTGGACGTTTGGCATTTAGACAAATGTTTGGGGCACCAGGTTATGAAATCGTTGCAATCAACGACTTGACAGATGCGAAAATGTTAGCACACCTTTTGAAGTACGATACAGCGCAGGGCCGTTATGCATTGGCTGATAAGGTTGAGGCAAAAGAGGGTGCTATCGTTGTAGACGGTAAAGAAATTAAGATATCAGCAGAGAAAGATCCTAAAAACCTTCCTTGGGGAGAGTTAAAAGTAGATGTTGTTTTGGAATGTACAGGATTCTTCGTGGCAAAAGATAAGGCGCAAGCTCATATTGATGCGGGCGCAAGAAAAGTAGTTATTTCTGCACCAGCAGGAAATGATCTTCCAACTATAGTTTATGGGGTGAATGAAAAAACATTGAAAGTAGAAGATGCAATTATTTCAGCTGCTTCTTGTACTACAAACTGCTTAGCACCTATGGCAAATACTTTAAACCAATTGGCACCTGTGAAAAAAGGCTTTATGACAACAATCCACGCATATACAGGCGATCAAATGACTTTAGATGGACCACATCCAAAAGGAGATTTGCGTCGTGCGCGTGCAGCCGCAGCGAATATAGTTCCAAATTCAACAGGAGCAGCAAAAGCAATTGGCTTAGTTATCCCTGAACTTGCTGGAAAGCTTGATGGAGCAGCACAACGAGTACCTGTTATAACAGGATCACTTACTGAACTTGTGGCTGTGGTTGAAAAAGAAGTGACAGTCGATCAAATTAACGCTGCTATGAAAGCAGAGGCATCTCCATCTTTCGGTTATACCGAAGAAGAGTTGGTATCTTCTGATGTAATTGGCATCACTTTTGGTTCATTGTTTGATGCAACCCAAACCAAAGTGACAAATCTTGGAAATGGCGAGTCCATGGTTAAAGTTGTTTCTTGGTATGACAACGAAAATTCATATACGAGCCAAATGGTCAGAACCATCAAATACTTTTCTGAATTGAAGTAATACCATTGAAAGGTTAATAAATGCCATGAAAAAAACAGTAAAAGATATTGAAGTAAAAGGCAAGAAAGTAATAGTACGTTGTGACTTTAACGTTCCCTTTGACAAAGAGGGCAATATTTCAGATGACACGCGTATAACTAGTTCAATGCCTACTATAGAGCACCTAGTAAAACAAGGTGCAAAAGTGATTTTAATGTCACACCTAGGCAGGCCGGATGGCGAGCCTAACATGAAATATACATTAAAGCCAGTAGCTGATAGATTATCTCAGCTACTTGGCAAAGAAGTTAAATTTATTTCCGAACCAACAGTGACAGGCCCAGAAGTGGTAAAAGCCGCTAGCACATTGGTTGACGGTGAAGTAATGCTTCTTGAAAATGTAAGATTTAGAAAAGAAGAGACAAAAAACGGAAAAGAATTCTCAAAAGAGCTAGCTGACTTAGCGGATATTTTTGTAAATGATGCATTCGGTACCGCTCATAGAGCCCATTCTTCTACCGCTGGCGTAGCTGAGTTTCTTCCAGCAGTTTCCGGATTCCTAATCGAAAAAGAGCTAGAATTCCTTGGAAGTGCTGTAGAATCACCAAAGAGGCCATTTTGTGCCATCATGGGTGGCGCCAAGGTAAGCGACAAGATTTTAGTAATTGAGAGTTTGCTAGAAAAGGTTGATTCCCTTATCATCGGTGGCGGTATGATGTTCACATTCTTAAAAGCAAAAGGATATGACATTGGAACTTCATTGCTTGAAGCGGATAAAGTAGACTTGGCCAAGGAGCTAATGGAAAAGGCAGCCGCCAAAGGCGTTAACCTATTGCTTCCAGTAGATACATTAGCTGGTAAAGAATTTAAGAACGAAACTGACTTTATAGCAGTAGATGTAGATAAAATGCCAGCAGATAGAATGGGTCTAGACATTGGACCTAAGTCCATTGAGATTTTTGCTAAAGAAATTAAAAATGCTAAAACTGTGATTTGGAATGGGCCAATGGGCGTGTTCGAAATGGATAACTTTGCCAAAGGGACCATTGCAGTAGCCCAAGCTATGGCTGAGGCAGATGCTATTACAGTAATCGGTGGTGGCGATAGTGCTGCTGCTGTACAGCAATTTAATTTAGCAGATAAAATGACGCATATTTCAACAGGTGGAGGCGCTTCTCTAGAGTTCTTAGAAGGCAAAGAGCTACCTGGTGTAGCAGTACTCCAAGATAAATAAATTAAAGGAAGGAGTCCAGCGCTGTTGCGCAGGAAATTTTTCGATAGACAAGGCGCAAAAATAAAATGGATTGGAACGTATACGAATACGTGAAACCCAGATTTTATTTGTAGCAACGTAGGATAGCGGAAAATTGGCAAGCAAGAGATGAGGAAGCCATTTATAGCAGGTAACTGGAAAATGTTTAAAACCATCGAAGAAGCAAAAGCCTTCGCAGATGAGTTTAAGAAATTGTATACATCTAGCGATGTAAATGTGGCCATTTGTGCGCCATATTTGCAACTTGCTACCTTAAAGGCAAGTTTTGCGGGAACTGACATCAAAGTTGGGGCTCAAAATATGCACTTTGAAGAGCAGGGCGCTTTCACTGGTGAGATTTCTGCAGCTATGCTTAAAGAAATCGGAGTGGATTATTGCGTGATTGGTCACTCAGAGAGAAGACAATACTTCGCTGAGACGGATGAAACAGTGAATAAGAAGCTTCACCAAGCTTTCAACCACGCTATTACACCAATCCTATGCGTAGGGGAAGTGTTGGCGGAACGTGATGCCAATGAGCAAAACCAAGTGGTAAAGAATCAATTAATTGAGGCGCTCAAGGGTTTAGAAAAAGTAAATGTGGCTAGACTTGTCATTGCGTATGAGCCTGTTTGGGCCATTGGCACAGGTAGGACAGCCAGTGCAGAACAGGCACAAGAGATGTGTGAGTTTATTCGTAATGTAATAGAAGAACTTTATGGAGATGAAGTATCTGAAAATGTTGTGATCCAATATGGCGGTAGCGTAAAACCTGACAATGCGTCAGAGCTAATGGGCATGGATGACATCGACGGTGCTTTGGTTGGCGGCGCTAGCTTAAAACCAGCAGATTTCATTGAAATAGTCAATTTTTAATTAAAAGGAGGAAGTCTATGAGAAACATTTTCTCGTAGGCGTGATAAGAATGTCATATATTGAAGATATTATTGCTCGCGAAGTCCTAGACTCTCGTGGCAATCCAACAGTAGAAGTAGAAGTGTACCTAGAAGATGGTAGCATGGGAAGATCAATCGTTCCATCAGGTGCATCAACAGGCGCATTTGAGGCTTGCGAGCTTAGAGATGAAGATGATAGCAGATACCTTGGAAAAGGTGTTGAGAAGGCAGTAGACAATGTAAATACTACTATTGCTGAAGCTCTGATTGGAATGAACCCATTTGATCAAGTGGGCATAGATAAAGTATTGATTGAGCTAGATGGCACACCTAACAAGAGCAATCTTGGAGCAAATGCAATCCTTGGTGTATCTCTTGCCACTGCCCACGCAGCAGCAGAGTCTATTGGACTTCCATTGTTCCAATACATAGGTGGAGTTAACGGAAAAACTCTTCCTGTGCCAATGATGAACATTCTAAATGGTGGAAAACATGCTGACAACAGCGTTAACATTCAAGAGTTCATGATTATGCCAATTGGAGCAACTAGTTTCAAAGAATGTTTGAGAATGTGCGTAGAAGTATTTCACAATCTAAAATCCATTCTAAAAGCCCAAGGCTTGGCTACATCTGTTGGTGATGAAGGTGGATTTGCACCTAACCTAAAAAAAGATGAAGATGCCCTAGTTCTCATTGTTGAAGCAATTAAAAAAGCTGGATACGAGCCAGGAAAAGACTTCAAAATTGCTATTGATGCCGCTGCTACAGAAATGTATGATGAGGCTAAGAAAAAAGGCAAAGAAGGATGTTATTATTTCTGGAAAACTGACGAAATGTTCACATTAGACGAAATGATTGGCTATTGGGAGAATTTAATCAACAAATATCCAATCATCTCATTAGAAGATGCACTTTCTGAAGAGGACTGGGATGGCTGGAAAAAGCTGACTGATAGGTTAGGAAGCAAAGTACAATTGGTTGGAGATGACCTATTTGTAACCAATACAGAAAGACTTGCCAGAGGAATTAAAGAAGGTACTGCCAACTCAATCTTAATAAAAGTTAATCAAATCGGTACCCTAACAGAGACTTTAGACGCTATTGAGATGGCAAAAAGAGCAGGATATACAGCAGTAGTATCTCACAGATCTGGTGAGAGCGAAGACGTTACTATCGCAGATATCGTAGTAGCGATTAATGCTGGACAGATCAAAACTGGTGCTCCATCAAGAACAGATAGAGTAGCTAAGTATAACCAACTACTAAGACTAGAGGAGCTACTAGATGAATCTGGTAACTACGCTGGGTTAGACGCGTTTTATAATCTGCGCTAGGAACCAATGCAGATTCAATTAGAAGCTTCATCTCGTAGAGAATCAGGGCTTCTGATACAATTTAAACAAATAACAATAGAAACGGTGGTTAAAAAACCACCTTTTTTTGCGCTGCTGAAGGAAAGGGGACGGTTCTAAATGAGCAGGTTGAGTTTTGGGGACGGTTCTAAATTGCTGACCGATCGGTCATCGATTTAGAACCGTCCCCACTGAAGAGTTATTGCTCATCTAGAACCGTCCCAAAAGATTAAAACTGGCTGGTTGGTTAAAAAACTGTTGAATAGTTTATGATCTTGTGGTAGAATTATTGAGATTAACTGATAAATGAGGAGGTGTAAAGTTGAAAACTCTATTAATGGTATTAATGCTAATAGCTAGTATTATTTTAATAGTAAGTATTTTACTTCAATCTGGTAAAAGTGCTGGTCTTTCTGGATCAATAGGCGGAGGCGCGGAGCAACTTTTCGGTAAGAAGAAAAGTAAAGGATATGAAGCAATGCTAACGAAAGTTACGGCTGTTGGGGCTGTTTTCTTTATCGTTTGTTCATTAATACTTGTCTGGTTAGAATAAATTTTACATCATAAGGATATGAAACATTAAGAAGTTTGCTTGATTTATTAAGCAAACTTTAGTTGTTTAAATGAACTATTGCAAAACTATACAAGGAGGAAAAAATGGAATTATCACAATATGCAGTACCGGTAGCGGGACTGGTCGCATTGGTTGTTGCCTTTGCACTATCTTCTTGGATATCTAGACTAGAACCAGGGACTGATAGAATGAAAGAAATTGCTTCATACATTCATGAGGGTTCTATGGCATTTCTAAAAAGAGAGTATAAGACTATGGTCATATTTGTAGTTGCACTATTCTTAATTTTAGGCTTTGCTCTTGATTGGTTAACTGCGATTATCTATGTGATTGGCGCTGCATTTTCTGTGTTAGCTGGGTTCTTTGGCATGCAAGTAGCAACGAAGGCCAATGTAAGAACTGCCAATGCCGCTAGAGAAGGTGGAATGAATAAAGCGCTAAAAGTTGCCTTTAGGGGAGGGGCCGTAATGGGCCTTTGCGTAGTGGGACTTGGTCTTTTCGGAGTGGGTACTTTATTTATAATCCTTGGTATTGATAAGATCAGTGTAATCACTGGATTTGGATTAGGCGCGTCCTCTATGGCGTTATTTGGTCGCGTAGGAGGCGGTATTTATACAAAAGCTGCCGATGTAGGAGCAGATTTAGTGGGAAAAGTAGAAGCGGGTATTCCGGAAGATGATCCACGAAATCCAGCTGTTATTGCAGATAACGTAGGAGATAATGTGGGCGATGTAGCTGGCATGGGATCAGATTTATTTGAATCTTACGTAGGGTCTCTTATAGCAGCAATCACACTTGCTATTGCACTTCCAGAGATTGATGCTATCTTTGGCTCTTTATTTCCTCTGGTACTAAGTGCGGTGGGTATTATAGCGTCAATTGTTGGAATCATGTTCGTAAGGGGTGGAGACAATACCAATCCAGCAAGTGCGCTTAACATGGGAACATACATAAGTGGTGCAATTGTAATTGCATCTTCGTTTCTACTGAGCAAACTGTTTTTCAATGGCTTTGATCAAGCATTTGCCATTATTATCGGATTATTGGTTGGAATCGCCATTGGTAAAGTAACTGAGATATACACCTCTGGAGATTTTAAGTTTGTTAAAAAAATTGCTAAACAGTCTGAAACTGGACCAGCCACCACTATTATCAGTGGATTTAGTGTGGGTATGCTTTCTACTGTATGGCCTATGTTATTCATTGTAGTAGGTATTCTTGGAGCCCACGCTGTAGCGGGTTTATATGGAATTGCACTTGCGGCAGTAGGCATGTTATCTACGGCAGGTATGGTTGTTGCAGTAGACGCCTATGGACCTATTTCTGATAATGCAGGTGGCATCGCAGAGATGTCAGAGTTGCCTCATGAAGTTAGAACTATAACAGACAAGCTTGATGCTGTTGGCAACACAACAGCGGCTATTGGTAAAGGTTTTGCTATTGGATCAGCGGCTCTTACCGCACTGGCTTTATTTGTGACATATGCTGAGGTGGTGGGATTAAACGTCATTGACCTACTAAATCCTTTGGTGGTGTCAGGACTATTTATCGGTGCCACACTGCCGTTCCTGTTTTCAGCTCTGACCATGGATTCTGTTGGCAAAGCAGCATTCCAGATGATAGAAGAGGTTAGACGTCAATTCAGAGAAGACAAAGGCATTATGGAAGGAACGTCAAAGCCTGATTATGCTAGATGCGTAGAAATTAGCACAGGTGCTGCCCTTAGAGAGATGATTGTGCCAGGACTAATGGCTGTCGTTGCACCTATTGCAGTGGGCTTATTAATGGGGGTTGAGGCCCTTGGAGGATTACTTGCTGGGGCATTGGCATCAGGCGTACTTGTGGCTATTATGATGGCCAATGCAGGCGGTGCTTGGGATAATGCCAAGAAATATATTGAAGCAGGCAATCACGGTGGTAAGGGCAGTGAACCTCATAAAGCAGCTGTGGTAGGGGATACAGTAGGGGATCCTTTCAAGGACACTTCAGGACCATCTATTAACATTTTGATAAAACTTATGACCATTGTAGCAGTAGTATTTGCACCATTGTTCCTATCAGTAGGATCACTTTGGGAAAAACTGTTCTAATATTGATTTAAAAAACAAAAACGGCATGAAATTAAGGTCTCATGTCGTTTTCCTTTTTTTGTTTGTGTAGAAAAAATTATTATGTAAATAATAATAGCTGTAAATAAAATTTGTGATGGAGGGTAAAAGGGGGAAATTTTAAATGAACAAATTCCGAGGACTTATTGTATTGGTGGCTTTATCTTTATCAATTTTCGCTGTAGGATGTAGTGACAACACAGCGAGAAATGATAACTACGACACTACTGGCAGTGGCATAGGCATGGCAGACTATAATAATACTAGTAAGCAATATAATGACAATTACCATAATGGTTATGACAATTTACCAAATAATATGTATAGCAATTCACCAGGTGCTATTAATACAACGGGTAGTGGCATAATAGGAAGTTCATATACTGACTAATTGCCTAATCAGCGGGGACGGTTCTAAATGAACTAAATATGTCTTGTAGGGACGGTTCTAGATTGATGACCGATAGGTCAGCAATCTAGAACCGTCCCCATTGTGCTACTATTCATTTAGAACCGTCCCAACTTATCAAAATAGGTATAAAAAAATTGGAGGGTTCGCCCCTCCAATTTTTATATGATTTCAAATGATATTTCTTTTGCAGATAAATCAACACCAGAAACCCTAATGCTGATTTTATCACCTAATGTATACATTTTCTTTGTACGATCCCCAACGAGGCGATACTTTTCTTTTTCAAATGTATAATAATCATCGTGCATATCGTTGAGGCGAATAATGCCTTCAATGGTATTTGGCAGCTCCACAAAGATTCCAAAGCCCGTAACGCCACTGATAATGCCATCAAATTTATCATCGATGAATGGTATCATGTACTCAGCTTTTTTCAGTTTTTCCAATTCTCTTTCGATTTCTTGGGCCGTACGCTCTGTTTCAGAAGATATTTTTGAAGCCTCATCAGTTCTTGCTACCAAAGTCTGTAGCCGCTGAGCAGATAAAGGCGAGTTCAGGTTTTCTTTAATGATTCTGTGTATGATTAAATCGGGATATCTACGAATAGGTGAAGTAAAATGAGAATAATACTTCAATCCTAACCCAAAGTGTCCCTTGCATTCAGGCATATACACTGCTTTTTTCATAGAGCGAAGCATAACTGTATTGACCACATGTTCTGACGGCTGACCTTGAAAATGCTTAACAATTTCGCTAAGAGTTTTCGGGTGAACATTCTCTGACGAGCCTTTTAGGGTATATCCAAAATTCCAAACAAATTTTTTGAAAGCCTCCATTTTCTCGGGATCCGGTGTTTCATGAACACGATATACAAAGGGAATATCTAGCCAAAAATGATGCTCAGCAATGGTTTCGTTGGCTTTTAACATAAACTCCTCAATTAGTCTATTGGCAGAACGCCTTTCAGCAATTTTTACATCTACAGGCACACCACTTTTGTTCAATGTGATGTAGGCCTCATCAAAATCAAAATCCACGCTTCCCCGTTCTTCTCGAGTTTTGGCAAGAATTTTAAACAATTCATCCATTAGCGTCAAATCGTCTAGTATGTGGGAATACTTCTTGGTCATCTCCTCATCTTGATTTTCCAAAATATCTGATACATCAGAATAAACCATACGTTCACGTGAATTGATCACGCTTTCAAATATGCGATGGGAAACGGTTTTGCCCTTTTCGTCAATTTCCATTTCTACAGAGAGAGTAAGCCTGTCCACTCCAGAATGAAGACTGCATATGCCGTTGGAAATGTTTTTAGGAAGCATAGGCAATACAGTGTCGATTAGATATACACTATTGCCCCTTTTTAACGCTTCTCGGTCTAGCTTGCTACCTTCATGGATATAATGGCTAACATCAGCGATATGCACGCCTAAAACGTAATTTCCAGCCTTATTTTTGCTCACTGAGACGGCATCATCTAAATCCTTTGCATCTGCGCCATCGATAGTTATGATTGTCTTGCTACGCAAATCCTCCCTTCGCAGAATCTCATCTTCCGTTATGCTTTGAGGAACGGATTCTGCTTCGATGAGAACTTTGTCAGGAAATGTCTCGGATAATTTGTACTGACGAATCAGGCAGGTAAGTTCAGTCTTTGGATCAGAAGGCGAGCCGATACACTCGATGATATGACCCTCAGCACGTTGCTCATCTGTGGCCCACTTCGTCACTTTTACAACGACTTTGTCCCCATTTTTTGCACCATTGAAATCCACTTTTCGCACGAAAATATCGTCTCCTAAGCGAATTTGATCCGGAACGACAAAACCAAATTTAGGGCTTTTCTGAAAAGTCCCAACAATTTCCTCTGTAGCATGTTTAATCACCTTTGCTATTTTACCCTCACGACGTCTGTCATCCTTGCCATCGGCAGGCGAGAGCAGTTCCACCATTACACGATCCCCATGCATGGCGTGATTCATTTTATTTGGTGGAATGAATATATCACCCTGATCATCACTATCCACGATAACAAATCCGAACCCTTTAACGTTACGTGACAAAGTACCTATTGCCAATGATGACTGTTCGGTCAAGATATATTTTCCTTTTTTTGTTTTTATAATTTTTCCTGAATACTCCAAAGCATCTAGTGCATTGAGAAAGTCCGCGGCCTCTTTTCCAGAAAACCCTAAGGCAGAGGCTAGTTTTAAATCATTCATTGGCTTATACTCGGGTGCTTCTAATATGGATAAAATTAAATTTTCCATTCGTTCTCCTTCACGTGTTAGGTTTATTTGTGCCTAGAAATCCAGAAATATGGAGTAAAGAGCACAAATAATGTTAAAAATTCAAGACGAGCGGCAATCATAAAAATAATAAATACAATCTTACTGCGGTCTGAAAAAATGCTAAAGTTATGCAGTGGGCTGATACCATCAAAGCCAGCACCAAAAGTGGAAAGCGCACCGAGAACAGAACTAACTGTAGTGGCTAGGCTATGCCCATCTAAGGATATGATAGCACATCCTACTAAAAAAATTCCTATAAATGTACCAGCTAAAAAAAGCATGCTGGATATGCTAGCATCAGATAGTGGTTTGCCATTAATTCGTATTGGAACCACCGCATTAGGGCGAAGTTTCAAAAAAAACTCTCTTTTTATATACTTTAGGAGAACCAAAACACGCAAGGCCCGCAACGAACCGCTTGTGGAAGAAGTACAGCCTCCCATAAAAAACAAGGCAAACATTATTACTTTCACGGCAGTAGGCCAAACATCATAATTTGTGATGCTAAATCCAGTGGTGCTGGTTGTAGCTACTATTTGGAAAGTAGCTTGGCCAATAGCACTAGAGGCAGAATCATAGGTCCCAGTAAAATATAAAATACTTCCAGCAGCTACTATGAAAATCAAAATCACCAAACTGTAAAATCTTAATTCGCTATTTCTGAACACATCACGCCAATGTCCACGTACAATATCAACATACCATGCAAAGTTCAGACTTCCAAGGAACATAAATACGACTAATATAACATTTATATAGGTGCTATTAAAATGAGAGACACCATCATTATAGTTAGAAAATCCACCAGTACCAGTGGTTGCAAAAGCATGTGTAAAGGCATCAAATACAGACATGCCACCAAAGATCAAAAGAAGTGCTTGTACAATGGTCATAATCATATAGTAAAGGTATAGAATTTTAGCAGTATCAGCTGTTTTTGAAGTAAACTTTTCAAGGTTGGGACCAGGTGATTCAGCCTTGGCAATTTGTAGGCTACTGATACCAAGTGCAGGCAAAATAGCAATAGCGAAGATCAATATTCCCATTCCACCAAGCCATACAGTAAAGGAACGCCAAAAGAGAAGGCCTTTAGGTAAAGCCTCTATATCAGGTAGAATTGAGGCACCTACAGCCGTAAAGCCGGAGGTGGATTCAAAAATCGCGTCAATAGGTGTGCCTACATAGCCAGACAGCAAAAACGGCAAAGCACCTACGAGCGAGGAGACGATCCAGCATAAAGAGGCAATGAGAAAAGCATCTTTTTCTTTTATGCCTGTTCGGGTGGCCTTAGGCAAATGTAAAATTCTGCCTAGAACAATGGCTATGGCAATTGCTTTGACAAAATCAAGGACCATAGCACTCTCACCGTAAACAATGCTAACGATCAGTGAGGGAATCATGGTAAGTCCGATGATGCTCATAATACTTCCTACCAATTTAGACAATAATTTTAAGTTTAAATCTGCTATCATTGCTTTGCTCTCCAAAATCCTGGTGTAAATAGTAATAAAATAGTAAAAATATCCAACCTGCCAATCAGCATAATTAAGGACAAGGATACTTTGCTAAATGAGGTGAAAATCGAATAATTCGTAGAATAATTACCTTCAAAAGCACCAATCCCCGTATTTGATAGGGAGGCGGCAGAAACCATAAGGGCAGTGGTAATATCTGATGTGTCAAAGGCCATTAAAAAACCACCTACAAGGAAAACCAACAAATATAGCCAGATAAAACTAATAGCAGAGCCGATGGCCTCAGGTGTAACAGCACGTTTTCTTAGTTTTAGGGGAATGATAGCACTTGGATGTATGAGCATTTCTAGATTACGCAATACAGACTTTATAATGATTAGGACACGAATATTTTTGATAGAACCAGAGGAAGAAACACTGCACCCTCCAATGAATAGAAGCATGAATAAAAGAAATTTACTCAAAGTAGGCAAGAGCGACATATCAAAAAAGTAAAATCCTGAAGTACTAGCGAATGACACCACTGCAAATACAGCAGCAGGCACTACAGCGCCACTAGAGGTGATCAAAAGATTTAGAGAAATTACAATCGAGAATAAGATCAAAATCAAGCTATATAATTTAACTTCACTATCCTTCACGATTTTTAAACGATGACGGCGACTAATATAAATATAATTAAACAGATTAATGGTAGATAGATAGCTAAACAAGGTGATAATGAAATCTATATAAATGCTATTAAAATATGCAATATTGGTTGTATGCGTACTAAATCCACCGGCAGATACAGTACTAAGGGCATGACATACAGCATCAAACAAACTCATATTTCCTAATAGTAAAAAAAAGCCAGTAACTGCTGTTAGCATAAAATAAGTAAAAATAAGTAGCTTTGCATCTTTTGATAACCGAGTGGTCAGCTTGTCGTTGGATATGGTTGTAATTTCGCCACGATTGAAAGGAACAGTACCGATACTGAGGTCAGAAAATAAAGACACTGCAAATATCAAAATCCACAATCCCCCAATCCACTGGGTGGTAGCACGCCAAAACAAAAGACCCTTAGGAAATCCGTCGATGTCATTAATAACAGTTGAAGCGGTCGTAGTAATGCCTGAAGTAGCTTCAAATATGGCATCAATATATCCTAATGTGCCAGAGAAGATATAAGGCAGTGATGATAGTCCAATACTACAAATCCAAATAAGCGAGACAGCCAATATGGCATCCTTTGGTTGAAATCTTGCTTTGGATTTGTTTATAGACATAAGAACAGCGGCAATCAGGCCTGCTATCAGCAAAGTTTTTGCCAAGGCTAGGGCAATATTAAATTCTTTGTAAAGCAAAGAAACCGCTATGGATGAAGCCATAGCGATTGTAAGCATAAAAAGTGAAACCCCCAATACATGTAGTATTTTTGTTAGGTTGAATCTCATTTGAAAAGGCCTCCCTTGCTACGGAAGAGATTTTCTAATGCAGGCATTGAAGTCAGCAATGCAAAAATAATCATTTTGTCATCTGCATGAATCTCCGTAGAAGCGTTTGGTATAATCACATCGTCATTTCGAATGATTACAGTGATTTTCACACCTTCAGGAACATTGATTGTAGAAAGCGGTTTATTTAGAAAATGCATGTTGCTAGTAGCAATCATTTCCATGATGGTTGCCTGACCTTGGATTAGCTGGGAAGAAACTACCAGCTTACTACCTTTCATGAATCGCATGATATCTGAGGCGATGATGTCCAGTGGGTTTAGAGCCATATTGATCCCCAATTTTTCGATTAACTCGGTATAACTCTTTCTGCTGACTTTAGCCACTACCTCGTCTATACCATGCTGTTTTGCACTAAGAGATAAGAGCAAATTGTCCTCATCATAGCCAGTGGCAGCTACAAAAGCGTCCATTCCGCTGAGATTTTCATCTTCTAAAAGAGCTAGGTCTGTAGCATCCCCATTTAATACAAGCACGTTTTCAAGATGCTCTGACAAGTATCGACAACGTTCTTTGTCATTATCTATAATTTTAACGAAAACACCAAAATTAGAAAGCTTTTGTGCTAAATAAAAACCACTTTTCCCGCCCCCTGCGATCATGACTTTTTTTAGATTGGTGTACACACGGTTCTCATGAACAATATTTTCTAGCTTTCGCACTTGCTCTTTTTTTCCAATCACATAAAGATAATCTTCCTTTTGAATCACCTCAAAGCTACGAGGAACAATGATTTTACCATCCCTAGAAATAGCTACGATGTGCATTTCATCTAGCATATTCGTTACTTCACGGCACGTCTTGTTTTCAATCACAGGAAGCTTTTCCGTAGAAAACTCTACCATGCCCGCATTCCCACCAGAAAAATACTCATCTGTTAAATTCCTACGAAGAACAAGATATTTTGAAATCTCCGTAGCAATGGACATATCAGGGTTGACGATCAAATCTATGTGCATAGATTCTTTGATAAAATCTATTTGGTTAACATGCTCAGGATCACGAATTCTGGCGATAACACTGGGACAGCCAAGTGTTTTGGCAAACGCGCATATGAGAATATTTTTTTCGTCGCTATCAACAGCAGCTACCAAATGATCATAGGTACCAAGTTCAAGGCTCTTAAGAAAATCAATCTCCATAGCATTTGCAGGCACAGTGAGAAGGTCTAATTGCGTACTAATTTTCTGCAATAGAGCCTCATTTTGATCTACTAGCGTTATGGAATTGTCACCACCTAGCAAAGCTTCGGTAATTTTACGGCCGAGCTTCCCAGCGCCGATTATTGCAACTTTCATAATATGTCAAAACCCTCTTATCAAATATTCTTATAACTAATATATTTTACCACTAATTTGACTTTTATCAACGAAAATTTTAAAATAAAATAAATAAGCAATTGGGGACGGTTCTAAATGAGCTGTGACCGATTGGTTAATTATTTGGGACGGTTCTAATTTGATGACCGCTTCGTCATCAAATTAAAACCATCCCAAAGCTAAAAGTGGTATACTAAAAGTGATAGGAAAGAGGGTGGAATAATGAAAATAAAAAGAATTATTGGTGGACAATTAGAAGAAAATGGTTATGTGGTGTATGATAGTCAAGGCGGTGAGGGGTATATAATAGACCCGGGGTATACACCAGAAAAATATCTAAAGGCTGTGGAGGAACTTGAGATTTCTATTCGTGGTATTCTATTGACTCATCACCATTACGATCACACAGGTGGCGTGGAAAAGATTCGGAAATCTCTCGATTGCCCTGTGATGATTCATAGACTCGATGCTGATATGGCGAAAGTATCGACAGATAGAATGTTGGAAAATGCTGATAAATTGGAATTTGGAGAAATAGTAATGGAGGTACTACACACACCAGGCCATACAGCTGGTGGTGTTTGTTATTGGATAGAAAAGCATAAGGTTGTTTTTACAGGGGATACATTGTTTAACGATGATATTGGACGCACAGATTTAGAGGACGGATCACCGGATGACATGTTAAATACTCTAAAAACAGTAGTGGACAAATGGGCAAATGACGTAAACATTTACCCAGGCCACGGAGACCTAGCAAATATGAAATTTGTAAGAAATAAAAATGAGTGGTTTAACAAAGCCATAAATATGTAAACGAAATAGGGGACGGTTCTAAATGAAAAAAGGGGGACGGTTCTAGTTTGCTGACTGAAAAATCAGCAAGCTAGAACCGTCCCCTACTTCACCCCTCTAAATAATTCTGATTTAGAACCGTCCCAGAATCAAAAATTCCCGTAGCAGCAAAAATTTTTAAAAACAATTTGACATAAAATTACAAATGAGTTATTATAAAGAAATAAGTCGCTTACAAATATTTACAAATAAAGGAGGTATTGATTGCCAATAGCAGCAAGAGTCAAAAGTGAGATTGGAGTGTATCACATAATTTTGAGGGGAATAAACAAACAGGTTATATTCAATGATCCTATAGA
>JAVBKP010000140.1:0-5681 GCA_031553975.1 Anaerovoracaceae bacterium
GGTCTCCTACATTCATAGTGCCCCAAATCTCTTCGAGTTTTTTGCTTCTTTCTTCTCTTAGGTATTCCTTATGAGAAAAAACAGCTTTGTTTTTCTTTTGGTTAACTTGGGTTACTTTAACAGGTAAAGTTTTGCCCATGAACTCGTCAACTGTCTCAACAAATTTATCAGATAGTTGTGATAATGGAATGAATCCAGATACTTCTTTGTATACTGCAATTACTCCACCTTTAACGGCCTTAACCACTTTTGCATAAACAACAGTTTTATCGTCAATGGCAGCATTGATTTCGTCCCAATGCTCACCAGCTGCAAGCTTTTTCATAGAAAGTAGAATGTTTCCATGTCCGTCATCTGTCTTAATTACTTTTGCTTCAATAGCATCTCCGACTTTGAACTTTGCGGTCAAGTCTTCGATTTCCTCAGAGGAAATTTCATCTTTCGGCAGAATTCCATCTTTCTTTCCGCCAAGGCTTACGACAGCTTCTCTAGCAGATACATGGATGATCTCTCCCTTTATTATTTCTCCGCGTCCGGGTAATTTTAATGATCTATCTATTTCATCCATAAATTGATGCATTAAGTTTTCTTCATTTTTTTCAGTGAATTTGTCACTCATCTTAGCAATAACCTCCTTAATAATGTGTTCTGGTGTAGATGCACCAGCCACGATACCTATTTTACCATATCCTTCTATTAAATTCAATGACAAATCTTCCTTTGTTTCGACAAAATAGGTTCTGGCGCAAAATTTCTCTGCTATCTTAAATAACTTGTTTGTATTGGAGCTGTTCTTTCCGCCAATAATAATCATGACATCAGATTTTTTAGCGGTTTCTTCACAGCTTTTTTGTCTTTGGTCAGTGGCAACGCAGATGGTTTTGTCGGGGGTGACTGTTTCGTTGTTCTTCTTCAAAACTTCAACCACAGATTCCCATAGCTCTGATGTTATAGTGGTTTGTGCCACTACATATAGATTCTCACCACGTACCGCCTCTGCCTCTTCTTTGCTACCTACAATAATAGCTGTATCACCACACCAACCGTTAATTCCAATGACTTCTGGATGGTCTTTATCTCCTACTATAATGATTGCATATCCATTGGCATATCCATCTTTGGCTTTCTGCTGAATGCGCTTTACATATGGACAGGTGGCATCTACAATTTGTAAATCCTTTGCCTCTGCTTGTTCATAAAAAATTTTGGGCACACCGTGTGCTCTTATTATAACCGTTTCTCCACAGTTTATTTCTTTTATATCTTTAGCAATGCTAAGACCTCGTTTTTCAAAATCATTGGTCATTTGCTCATTGTGAATGAGCGGACCGTAGCTGACTGCTTTTCCTTTTTTAGATAATGTTTCATTGGCCATATTCACAGCTTTTTTTACCCCAAAACAAAATCCCGAATTTTTTGCTACTTCAATAATCATATACACACTCTCTTTTTCATATACTTAGGACATACTTAAATAAACCGTTTTTAACGTAACGTAAGGAGAATTAACATGAACCCACCTATTAGACAAAATCGATCGAGGCGTTCTAACAGAGCCTCTGGAATGACTATTGCCTCCATACTATTCATCATCATGGCATTGTCCATTGCTGCTGGTTATGGTGCTACAAAATATTTTATATATCCCTATCTTCTCAATCAAGGCTTAACGGAAGCAAAAAACACCCCGACTTCTGGTGGCGTCATTGTAGACAACAACGAAGTGCCCAATGGAAATAATACTACTATTAATAATACAACATCTGAGACTACAAATCCAGTGGTCAGTGAACAAATTGATACCAAAGAGACGGAACCAACCCCAACCGTTGATACGGAAAAAACACCAAGCTCTGGCACAGGCACTGGTGGAATCACCACGTACTGTTTGCAGTTTGGCAACCTTTCGGATCAGGGTGCTGCTACTGCCCTGGTGAACAAACTAAAAGCTGCTGGTATTTCTAGCCGTATTGCAGAAGTAAACGGTCAATTTAAAGTAGTGGGCTCATCACATCCAAACAAAGACTCTGCCCGGGCTGCCATTGCCCCTGTGAAGCCTATTGTACCCGATGTTTTTGTCACAGTAGAACCGTAATATGGTATAATGGACATTGAAAAAATTCACAGTAGGAGGAAGTTTCATGTCCGCACCACTATCTACACGATTGCGCCCACGCACTTTAGATGACTTTTGGGGTCAAAATCATTTTATGTACCAAGAGTCTCTTCTATATAATGCCATTAAGAATAGAACCTTTGAGTCCGCCATATTTCATGGCCCCTCTGGCACTGGTAAAACCACCCTTGCTCGCATTGTGGCAAATGAAATGGACGCTGATTTTCATGAACTAAACGCCACTGTTACTGGTATAAAAGAGCTAAAAGATATTATTGAAAGTGCAAAAGTTAAGTTTTATGGATTGCAAAAGCAAACTACGTATGTATATATAGATGAGTTTCATCGCTGGAACAAGCTACAGCAGGATACTTTGTTGCAAGCATTAGAAGAAGGTGTCATACGGTTCATTGGTAGCACAACAGAAAACCCCTACTTTGCCATCAACAACGCTGTTATCAGCCGTGTGCGGGCTGTGTATGAGTTCAAAAGGCATACGCCTGATGATTTAATAAAAATATTAGAAAGTGCCCTTTCTGATAAAGATCGAGGACTAGGCAAACTTTCTCTTACTTTTGACCAAGAGGCTCTCTTTATGCTAGCTGATTATTCTAATGGAGATGCTAGGCTAGCCCTTGATACCCTTGGGTTCATTGGCGACAATCTAAAAATCGGCGGTAAAATCACACTAGATGTAGTGGCCGAAGCCATGCAAACCAAGACAAAATTTTATGATAAGAGTGAAGATAAATACAATCTGCTCTCCGCACTGCAAAAATCGCTTCGTGGTAGTGATCCAGATGCTGGCATTCACTATTTAGCACGCCTTATCGAAGGCGGCGCTGATGTTCAAATGATTGGCCGAAGGCTCATGGTCATTGCCAGCGAAGATGTGGGTCTCGCCTATCCACAGGCTATTTCTATTGTTACAAGCTGTGTACAGGCCTCTCTGATGGTGGGCTTTCCAGAAGCCCGGATTATATTATCCCAAGCTGTGATTCTTTTGGCCTCTTGCCCAAAATCCAATGCCTGTATCATGGCTATTGAAAGTGCCACCGGGGACATCAATACTATGAACATCGATGATGTCCCAGCCCATCTTATGGACGGACATTACTCTGGTGCCAAGAAGATGGGCCGCGCCCAGGGGTACAAGTACCCCCATGCGCACGGTGGCTACATCCAGCAGCAATACTTGCCAGATAATCTTTACCAAAAAGGTGTCCAGTATTATAAACCTACAGAAAATGGAAAAGAAGGTGCTTTTAAGAAATTTTTACAAAGTCTAAAGAAGTAAAGCAATGTTTAATCCATGGGGACAATGAAATACAATGTGACGCAACAAAACCCCTTTATCCTGTCCAACGGATAAAGGGGCTTTGTTTTGCAAATAATGGTTAACAAAATATTTATTATGGTGAACAACGCCTGTTACCTAACTGGGCACACGCCACCTTCACATCCATCGTTTCCAATATCGAATTCTACTTGTTCTCTTTCGTATTTGCTGATTAGGGATGGAATGAATGGACTCATGGCGGCTACTCGTTTGTTGTAGTCCTCTTTTGTGATTGATTCAAATGGCAACAAATCATAGAAATTGTCATCAAATGATAGGAATGACAAGGCCAATGTATCTTCCCAGTTATTCCATACCCACTCTTCCACATCGCTCCATTCATTATCTCTTACATGTACTGTGATGGAACAGTTGTGGTCTACGTAGTTTTTCATGAACATCTTATAGATTTCTAGTTGCTCGATGGCACTCACATCGTTCTTTTTCTTCCCATTTGGCGCATGTACTGGGAACTCAACTACCTTCGTCACGCAATTGTCTTTATCTTGTCCTACTTCTGGGAATACTGGGTATCCAAGTTCTTCGCATACCTTAACAAGTGGATCATCACTGCTGATACGTATTCTTCTAACAAAGTACTCTGCATGAGAGAAATGAACGCCACTAGATACAACAGGAAGCAGACTCAACGTCCCTTCTGGCTTGACTGTAGTCACTAGGAGTGGTGCCTCTTGGTTCAACTCTGCCGCGTATTCTTTTGCCGCACTTTGAGCCGATTCACGCAACCTTTGTAATACTGATTCTTGCTCAGACATGCCCATATTGGTGGCATTGACCATATCCTGCCAACCTGTTAGTGAACATCCTAATAGCTTGTCCCTTTGCTGCACTTGATCCCACTCGTGTATTTCGAGCTCTGTACAAGTCATTCTATACCCAGCTCTTGCTGATAATCTTTGGGCATCTAACAGCCCTTTCATATCCAATTCGCCATCTTTTGCAAATGCCATGACGTTGATTGTGGTCAGATTGCACAGCCCTTTTGAATCAAGCAGGATTTCTGCACATGGGTTAACGCCTTTGAAGTTAGGTCTTCTCTTTAGTCCCGCTTCTTCATTGACCCACCCTGGCTCGCCAGAATATCTCATTTGATGCAAATGCCAGTTCAGCTGCTCTCTTGATGGTTTTCTTTGGTAAAAAATCGAGTTATTGCTCATTTGTCTATGGGATAGGTCAGTATCAATAATCCACTGGTCATCTACTTTTTTGTATAAATCTGATTTGGCTTTGATAGATTCTTCATCATCTTGGTCAAGAAGTACGATTTCAGCTGTCCGCCTCACACCGCCTACCACCACGTTTTCTCCGATAATATTGGCAATATCTAGACACTCAATAGGCTTTAGCTTTATACGAGAATCTGCTGCACTGGCTCTAACAGAAGCTTTTTTTATAATCTTGTCGATTTTGACAAACATATTTTTCATGCTAGTATGTCCACTGGCAGTCCCACCAAAAGTCTTTAGTTTTTCCCCTTTTGGTCTTACGTGGTCGTAGTTAAGTATAATGGTATCTACTTTTCTATACTCTGGGCTATACAAAATCTTTAATAAAAAGTCTAGAGACTGCACCCAGCCTTCTTTACTATCTCCTACAGATATTCTCACAGTGTCGTTCCTAAAAAACTCCAATGTCGTACTATCTTGTCTTTCATTTTTTGCGGATGGTGTATACGCTTCATGAATAATCTCTACATTTGAACGAATCAAAGGAATTTTGTTCACATCAGATTTTAAAATTCTGACACCCACCCCAGAGCCTACCATCAACAGGTAGAATATATCTCTAAATGATGCAAAGCTGTCAATCACTTGGAATGAACAGTTGAAATTAGACATTGGATAGTGCTTGGATACGTCTGTATTCCCAACCCAAAAAGTACGGCCCGACAAAAACTGTTTTAGTTCAAACACATTGCGATACAGCTTTTCAGCTTCTTCTCTTGAGGTAGGTACAAGTCCACAGTTATACTCTACAGAGCGCTTCACTGTTTCCCACCAATATTCTCTTCTCTTCTCTTCAGGTAGCCATCTAGAGTACGTTCTATAGTAAACAAAGCTTCCCAGTTGATTCATTGGCGAAGGCAGATGTTTATATTTGCTTAGGAACTCTTCAGAAAGAACCTTGCCGCCTCCATCTCTACGTTTGCGCGCGTCTCGGGATTTGTCCCTTTCATATCGATATATGATATATCTTTTAGCAGCA
>JAVBKP010000056.1:0-5371 GCA_031553975.1 Anaerovoracaceae bacterium
TAAAACTTGAAAATCACTATTATAGCTGCGCTGCCTTTATACAGGATGGAGAGATCAGAGGCGTCGTGCCGAAGATGTTTAGCCAAGGCAGTAACGATATAGGTGGTTCTCGTTGGTTTGCCTCTGGTTCTGAGATTTCTAAAACAATAAAATTTGTATATCTTCTAGGTGAAGATGTTACATTTGGCACTTTGCTGTTCTGTGATGAAGAAAATGATTTGAAAATAGGCATTGAGATGTCAGATGACATGTTTGCACCTATTTCGCCCAGTGCTCATCTTTGCCTAAGCGGTGCTCATATCATTCTTAATCCTTCTGCCAATGCAGATGTGGTAGGGCGTTCGTCCTTTAGACATGATACCATTGCACAAATCAGTGCTAAGAATGTTTGTGGATATATCCATGTATCTTCTGGCCTTTGTGAATCTACCACCGACATGGTGTTTGGTGGTGATGGTGTTATTGCAGAAAATGGGACTATTTTAGCTAGAAGCCCACGTTTTTCAATGGATAATAGTTTGTGTATAACTGAACTTGACTACGCGCGGATCAAACATGAGCGTGCCACTGCGCAAAATTTGATTGACTGTATCAACGTATATGGTGACAGGGACATGTTCCTTCATGTGGGAATTTCGTCCATCGAAGCCATCACCGATGGGGAAACTAAGCTCTATAGGGAATATGCGAAAAACCCATTTGTACCAAAGGATAGGCTTACTTTCGACAATCGATGCAAAGAGATATTTAATATTCAGGCTTCCGCGCTTGCTCGCCGTATTGCCCATACCAATTCAAAGCGGATCACCATTGGAATCTCTGGTGGATTGGACTCTACATTGGCATTGCTAGTCTGCGTGCAAGCGTTCAAAATCCTAGGCCGTAGCCCAAGAGATATTTTGGCTATTACCATGCCTGGGTTTGGCACCACGGATAGGACTTACACCAATGCGCTGTCTATGATGGATTTGCTTGGGGTAGAGCGTAGAGAGATTTCTATCAAAGAGGCTGTCTTGCAGCATTTTGAAGTTATCGGACATGATGTCAATGTTCATGATGTCACATATGAAAATGCCCAAGCCCGTGAGCGCACACAAATCCTAATGGATGTGGCCAACCAAGAACACGGCTTTGTGGTAGGAACTTGCGATCTTTCAGAAACCGCCCTGGGCTGGAGTACGTATAACGGCGATCATATGTCAATGTATTGTGTCAACGGTGGCGTTCCTAAGACTTTGGTACAGTTTGTAATCAAATGGGTGGCAGATAATATTCTAACCGCTGGACTTGATGAAATTAAGGATTTTAGCACCGACAATGTGACCTTAAAGTCAACGTTAGAAGACATACTAGATACGCCAATATCACCAGAGCTACTTCCACCAGATAAAGAAGGTAAGATCGCCCAAAAAACAGAGGAAAAAGTAGGTCCGTATATATTGCATGACTTCTTCCTATTCTATCATATTCGGTACGGTATGTCTCCCGAAAAATTGTTATTTTTGGCTAAATATGTATTTGACGATGAACCTTTTGCCGATGATATCAAGAAGTGGCTGGTTGAGTTTTATAAACGCTTCTTTGCAGGGCAGTTCAAGCGCAATTGTTCGCCAGACGGCCCAAAAGTTGGATCAGTAAGCTTGTCACCACGTGGCGGCTGGGTGATGGCTAGTGACTCAGATGCCAGCATGTGGCTGGACTTCTGAGTTGCTAGCGGGGTCCTGTGAAACCGTCTGCATAGTCGCAAAGCGACACAATGATGGTAGGTTTTGCGGGGTGAGACGTAGATTCAACATTATGGTTGAATCTATAAAGCTGGGGGGCCCTGCGAGTCCGACGGTCTGTTGCAGCGCAACACCGAGATTGGTGGAACCTACGAGCCCTATAGTTGCCCATAATAAAAGGAGTCGTTTACAATTTTCTTGTGAACGGCTCCTTTTACATTTAGTGTATTGAGACAGTACAGCCGTTTGGTCCACAGGCATACTGAACTTCTTGATTTTGATCGTCATAGGCTACTAGCATCTTGGCTAGCATGAAAAATGTGAATCCTGCTGGGTACTGGTCTATGCTGTGGTTGAATACTTGGAGTTGCTTTAAGGCATTTTCTTGAAGCTCCACCTCCATTGGTGACATGTAGGCAAGTTTAATCATGTTCCATGCTGCCACTGAATTCCCTGAAGGCATAGCACTATCATATAATTCTTTTGGTCTGGCAATTAGCTTTTCGGCATCAGTTCCATACATATAGAATCCACCGTTAACGCTGTCCCAAAACAATTTTGTAGTGTCCCTTTGCATACTTTCTGCTTTTTGCTTATACTCAGCTTTACCTGTAGCCTCATATAACTCTAATAGTGCAAAGGTTAGAAATGCGTAGTCATCAAGAAAAGCAAACGCACCTTTTTTACCGTCCCTATAGCTGACAAGAAGTCTTTCGTTTTTATCTTTCATATTTTTCTCTATAAACGTTAGTGCCTTGTGAGCAATCTCTAAATAGCCTTCATCGCCTAGTATTTTATATGCTTTGGCAAGGGCTGCAATCATCAAAGCATTCCATGAAGTTAATATCTTGTCGTCCTTGTGAAGGGTCATTCTGCCAAGCCTATAATTGTAGACTCTAGACAACATTTCTTCGATTAAAGTATTGGTTTCAGCGAAGGTTGAATTTTTTAACAAATTAGGAATATTTTTGTTTTCAAAATTTCCTACATTGGTAATATCAAAATATTTGTTGAAATATGGGCCATCTTCTTCTCCAAGAATGTTGATAATCTCATCTGGCGTGAATGTATAAAATTTGCCTTCTTCTCCTTCACTGTCTGCGTCTTGCGCGCAATAGAACGCGCCTTCCGGACTGGTCATTTCTCTATTGATGTATGAAATTGTTTTTTCTGCAACTGATTTGTATAACTCATTTTTAGTAATGTCATAGGCCTCTAAATAAGCCATAATTAACAGGGCATTGTCATACAGCATCTTTTCAAAATGGGGTGCCAGCCATTTTTCGTCAGTAGAATATCTTGCAAATCCATAGCCGATGTGATCAAATAATCCACCTCTATACATCTGCTGTAATGTTTTTTCTGCTATTTGTAGGGCTTTATTCTCGCTTGTTTCTTGATAATATCTTAACAGTAACAATATATTATGTGGTGTGGGAAATTTTGGCGCATTGCCAAAGCCTCCGTTCTCTTCATCGTATAGCTGATATAGCACATTGATGGTTTCTTCTATTGTCTCTTTTGGGTCTCTATCTTCTCCTAAATCTAACACTATACCCTCTTCAGAATATTTTTGCGCACCATGAACGCGCTCTGTTAAATCGTCTGCCACTTGGAGAATACTGTTTTTATTGTTAATCCACACATCGCTTAATTTTTTGCTAATATCCATTAAGCCAGGCATATTGAGTCTACTACGTTTTGGGAAATATGTCCCTGCATAAAACGGTTTTTGATCCGGCGTTAAAAACACTGTCATAGGCCAACCACCACTGCCTGTTAACATTTGGCAGACTGACATATATACAGCATCCACATCTGGACGTTCTTCCCTATCTACTTTTATGGAAACAAATTTTTCGTTTAGCAACCTCGCTACTTCCTCATCTTCAAATGATTCATGTGCCATTACGTGGCACCAGTGACATGTTGACAAGTTGCAGCACGTCAAGAGTACCCAATAGAGAGGAAAATCGGCTTATCTTCTGCTTTTGCTTTATCAAAAGCTTCATCACTCCATGGGAACCAATCCACTGGATTGTACGCATGTTGCAATAGATAAGGGCTTTTCGCATCAATTAATCTATTGGGTCTCGTGTTAACGTTTGTCATAGGGCATCACCTCGCTTTCTTTTATATATTTTTTTATCATTTTGGTTTCTCCTTGTTTTGAATTTGATTACCTATTGTTGTATAACTTTTATATAACAATGTAATCTTCAAGATTAGTGTGTCCAAAAAATGAAAAAGGAAATGATGGTATTTCATTCCTTTTTTGACTAATGAAGAAATAATCATGTATATATTTTACTTATATCCTTCTTTGAAACATTGCCCATTGTCCTATATAGTATATACTGCTAGGCTCAAATAATTCAAACTTAAGTCGTTCATAATGTTGAAGTTCTAATTCTTCATTAAAATCAATTTCTATGCTAGAAAATGCCTTTGTAAATATATCCCTAAATGGTTTTCTGTAAATATATTTATATAAAACATAGGAAATAGCCATATAAATACATGTTATAATCGTAAATGGTTTGTCTTCAAAAATGCTTAAGAATTTTTCTAATGCTAAACCAAATGTCTTAGCCTGTAATATTTCTGTTAAATTAACCTCTTTACAAAAAATGATAATATAACAACTTCCGATTATGAGCATTATCCAAAGTATAGAACTTGAAATTGCTTTATATTTAACTATCATTTCAAAATTACCTCTATACTGGCTAGGGGATTTAACTTGATTTGTAAATAACATTTTTAGATAATAATAATATTTTCCTATGAGCAATAAAGTTATGGAAATTGCAGGGGTCACAAATATAATTCCATTTATATTTGCAGCAGGCTCCCATGACCAAGAGTTTATATCTCCATAATATTCTTCTAAAAAAAATGCTAAAAAATAATAAGTCCATCCTAAAACTAAGGATATTTTTGCAATTATATTATTATTAGATTGTTCATCATTTAAAAACTCACAATCCTTTCCTAATGCTTGTAAAATTATTCTAGGCGTAAAAAAGATTGCATACGCAATTATCACCCATGGCAATTCAATCGTTGCTTGTTCTATTAAATATTTTAAGCCTTGCGAACGACCATTGATAAACCACCAACATGTATAAGTAAAATGACAACAAAAAATATAGATATACAAATATTCTGTTAAATATATTTTTTTTATATACCAATTTGCAAATTTCATATAAGATTTACTTAATTTTAAGTTCTCTTGGCTACCCATAAATTTTAGCAATATTTGCTTAGCATCTTCAAATAGATTACACGCACAGGTAAATATCACAAATATTATAATATAAAAGGATATTGCAATTAAAAATTTTAGCATAGCAGATTCTTCTTTCATTAATATCTTTTTAATTTTATTGCAGCAAAAAACCGTTACTAAGCGTTAAACTTAGACCAGTTATACTGAGATAAAGCTTTGATTCGTTATAATGGCTCGGTTGTCAAGACAAAAATGCAACCCCATTTTAAATGAACCATATTTTACCATATTCGGAGTACATTTATGCAGTCATACCCAGCAATATAGGGTAGTAGTTTTCAGCTGGTGTTTCATAACCTAAGGCTGAATGTAACTTTTCAAAATTGTAGGTGTGGATAAAGTCTCCTATCTG
>JAVBKP010000073.1:0-2598 GCA_031553975.1 Anaerovoracaceae bacterium
TTTTTATGTTAGAATATTAGATACATAACTTAAAGGAGGATTACATGGCTATTAATACCCCAAAAGATTTAAGAAACGCTCTCATATACTGCGTTTATGTTCGTAACTACGGGAAAAACGGAAAATTCACTGATGTCACATCTGATTTAGCTCGGATTAAAGAGTTAGGTACTGATATTGTTTGGTTTTTGCCCATTCATCCAATAGGGATAAAGCATAAAAAAGGAGATCTTGGATGCCCTTACGCCATTAAAAATTACCGCGAGGTCAATGCTGAGTATGGCAGCTTAGCGGATTTTGAAGCATTAATTGCTGAGATTCACAGACTAGACATGAAATGTATGATTGATGTGGTGTATAATCACACCTCTCCTGATTCATGGTTGTCTGAAAATCATCCTGAATTTTTCTATAAAAAACCTGATGGTCATTTTGGCAACAAAACTGGCGATTGGTGGGATGTAATCGATTTAGAGTATGCAAATAAGGATTTGTGGGATTATCAGGTTGAAAGTCTAAAATACTGGGCTTCTTTGGGGGTGGATGGATTTAGATGTGATGTAGCCTCCTTGGTGCCTGTAGACTTTTGGGTTCGGGCCAGAAAAGAAGTGGCTGAAATCAATCCCGACCACATTTGGCTGGCTGAGAGTGTGCATATTGATTTTGTCAGCCATCATCGTTCTTTGGGAAATCCTGCCTTTAGCGACAGCGAGTTATATGCGGCATTTGATATTCTGTATGATTATGACATCCATGTGCCGTGGGTAGAGTATTTTGAAGGAAAAGCACCACTAAAAGAGTTTATGAGGCTTCGTATGATGCAAGAGGGTATGTACCCTGCCAACTATCTGAAAATGCGTTGCCTAGAAAACCACGACCAAGAAAGAGCTAAAAAAATCATACCTGACCCAAATAGGCTTGCCATTTGGACAGCGTTTATTTACTTTGATAAAGGTGTCACACAGTTATATAACGGACAAGAAGCACAAGATCCAAACCGCCCTAGCTTGTTTGATGTTGACAAAGTCAATTGGTCTGGCATGGATAGTCACTTTGTACATTATTTAAAAGAGTTACGAGAGATCAAACGCCTTCCTATCATAAGAGATGGGATCGATACTATAGCCTTTGATCAAAAGTACAACTCCATCCTATCCACCTACACTTTGCACGGAAAAAAATTGGTTGGTGTCTTCAATGTAGAGTCTACCAAAGGTTCCCTTGAAATCGACCTACCAGACGGCAAATATACCAACTTAATTGATGGCGAGGATTTTGAAATAAAAGCAGGTAAATTAGCATTAACTTGCAAACCAGTAATATTTTGGTGTAAATAGATAGTTATCAAAAAGGACGGATCTACAAGACACGCTGGTCATGTAGATCCGTCCTTTTTTGGCTTACATTTTTTATTGACAAACACAAAATGGCTAAGTAGGAACGATACGTCTATAAGGCTTTAGTTTCATATTGCATTCCCCATTTATTTGTCCAGAACTAACAAGGTTAATAAGACTTGCAATTTCCTCTATATTATCATTATAGATGTTCTCAAAAGCTTCCTTGGCAATAGATAGTTCAAATAGAGTTTGTCGATTTTTCGCATTTTGATTACGGATATGATAAAAGTTTTCCAATAATATTGCCCTAATAACAGTAAGTGGTTGCCCTGAGAGCATAAAGTCTAATCCAAGGTTAAGATATGCTATTGCAAGCCGATCTTGTTGTCCTTCATCCGGATTTTGAAATCGATTCCACAATAGTCCTTCTTTATGTTGAACCACAGCTTCTACTATATAAGTGATTAACGAATCAATTTCCTCTATATTAAAATTATTTTTACTATACAAATCCAAAATTTTTAAATCCATGTTCTCTACTTTCTTTCATCTAAATATTGGAGAAAATAAATTTTCTCCAATATTTAGGAACCAATACTTATTATCTATTTATAGTAGTTTCCTTTATCTGACTTACACCACCCTCAGTAGCAGTAACTTTAAAGCGCATTTTATACCAGCCCGTGAATGTGACATCTTCGTATTGTTTGGGATAACTTTTAATTGATGTAAAGGTTCTGGATGTGCCTCCAAGTATGTCACCATTTTGACGATAAGCTGTAATTTCAACTACTGCTTTATCTATAGTACCAAGCCCTTCAGCTGCTGCTTCAATAACAACTTTATCACCACCATCTTTTAGAAAGTTCATGTTTAATGTTGTAGTATTAAGTACTATGTTTATAATATGACCAATTACACCTCTCGTGGAAGCCGAATCAGCACTCTGGCTCGAAGAAGCTTCATTAATTTCAGAATTGATTTTAGCTTGTACATTTTCAAATCCTGAATTATCAGTAGCAAATACCGAGGACATTGATGTGAACACGAGTATCAATACTAGTGTCAGGCTTAAAAATTTCTTTTTCATAATTATTTTCCTCCTTCATGCGACCCTAATCTTAACAATCAGAGCCTCCTCTTCAGTTTTAACTTGATTTTACAGAAAAGCGCTTATCTATGACTCCATGGTACACCATCTTTCATCATTTGTCACTTGAATGTTTGGCAACTTTTTGCAAAAAGTTGCCAAACATTC
>JAVBKP010000069.1:0-7320 GCA_031553975.1 Anaerovoracaceae bacterium
AATATTTATAAATACGATTTGTTAAGATGAAGAGAGAAAAACGATGAGAAAAAAACCATATATTTCAATAAATGCGAAGATGTCTACCATGATTATAATCATGATGACGGTGCTTTCAGCTACATTGGGCATATTTAGCTATTATTTATATAGAGACGAGTGTTTGGAGCATAAAGCCTTGATTGCTAGTTCGGTAGCAGAGGCGGTGGCCTCTAGCATTAGCATAGAAAAATTTAAAGAAATTAGCGATACTGATCAGAGAACAGAGTATTACAATGAAATACAAAATATGGCAGATATGTCTAGAGTTAGAAGCGGAATGACTTATTTGTATGGAATGTCGCGTATTGAAAAGGATGGAGAATTTCATTTTAAGTATATTTTTGCAGGATCAGCTGGTGGACTTGATGGCCGGGAGGATTTTGGTAAGCTAGATAAATATGCAGAATATGCAACAGCGCCAGAGACATATGAAACAGGTTTGCCGACTAGCACAGATATTTATTTTGCAGGGAATCACTACGGTTATTTGATTTCAGCATTTTCTGCCATCAAAGACCAGAATGGGAAAGTAGTAGGTATTGTTGGTGCGGATATTTCTGCAACAGATGCTATGAAGGAGATTGCAGCATACAGAACCAGAGCTATTATTGTTGTAACAGTTTTGATTCTAATTTTTGCTGTCATAGCACAATACTTTGGAGATAGATTTTTTGGAAAACCAATCAAATATTTGGCAGAGACTGCAACCCAAATTGCCAAAGGTGAACGCTCTACATTTGATGGAAAACTAACAGGAAATCAAAAAACAGAGGATGAAATTACTACATTAACAGATGATTTTAGGACTATGGTAAATAAACTAAATTACAACATTGAAAAGGAAAAACGAGTAGGGACCCAGCTTCTAGCATATAATGAGATTTTGAGTAGCCTGGATATTACCAATGACAGGCGAGAATCCCTTGCGTTAATCACACATAAAATAGGTGATATTTTTGGATTTGAAAAGGTATTGATTTTCAAGAAGTGTTATAGTGACAATTCAGTTGAGAGCCTGTCCAGTTGGAGTAGCGAGAATAGCCCTACATATCATTTGAATCTAGAGGTTATTAGCGAATTTGCAGATGAAATACCAACAGCGGGCATACTTGAATTGGATGAGGAGCGTATACAGGCAAAGAGAAAAGAAAAAGGCGTTGATGGTATGACAAAATCCTGTGTGTTGGTGGGAATATCAAAGACAGAAGATGAATCTATTTTTTTAAACTTGGGAGATTCAAAGGAGCGGTCAAAATTAGAAGAAGATGAGCGAGAGCTATTTTTGAATGTGGCAAAAACCATTTCAAATCTACTTGAAAAAATGTATCTTGAGCAAATTTCTCAGATGAAATCTATGTTCCTTGCGAATATGAGTCATGAAATTCGTACGCCTATGAACGCCATCATTGGGATGTCGGAGCTTTTATTAAATGAAACGTTGTCATCTGCTCAGACAAAGTTTGTAAATGACATCAAGACGTCTGGTGTCAATTTGCTTGGTATTATCAATGATATACTTGATTTTTCTAAGATTGAAGCAGGTAAGATTGAGATTAATCCCATACACTTTGATTTCACTGAGTTTTTAAATAATATCAATTCAATTTTTACATTTACGACAAAATCAAAAAATTTAGAATTTATTTTTGAACTAGAGCAGACGTTACCTAGATATTTGTTTGCTGATGATATTCGTATGAGGCAGATACTCACAAACATTATTGGGAATGCCATTAAGTTCACATCAGAAGGTTTTGTTAAACTACATATTAGCATGAAAGAAAATAAGGTTTGTTTTACCATTGAAGATACAGGGATGGGCATAAAGCAAGAGGATATTGATAAGCTATTTAAGGTATTTGAGCAAGTTGATATTAAGCAAAACAGGACTAAAACAGGGACTGGGCTAGGGCTTGCTATTAGTAAGAGTTTAGTACAAGCAATGAATGGCAAAATTGTCATTGAAAGTGAATATGGAAAAGGAACGGTATTCCATATTGAAATTCCGTTTGTCGAAGGTGATTCTAGGAAGGTTGAAAAACGAGTAGATTTCAAGAATATTGTTTCAGCCCCAGAAGCGAAAATTTTAGTGGTAGATGACTTTGAAGTGAATTTGCATGTTATATCTGGGTTACTTAAAATGTCGGATATATACTGCGATACGGCTCTTTCAGGAAAAGAAGCTATTGACATGGTGCAAAACAAACATTATGATATGGTCTTCATGGATCATATGATGCCTGAGATGGATGGGGTGGAAACCACAGAGGCAATACGAAAACTAGACGGCTTTAGCAGTGAAGAGTATCCAATTATTGCACTTACGGCCAACGCAATTCATGGCGTAAAAGAATCACTTATTAAAAGTGGCATGAACGATTTTTTATCTAAGCCAATTGATAAAATGTTGCTGAATGAAATGCTTATTAAATGGCTTCCTGCTGAAAAAACTTATTTTGTCAATAAAAATGAAGCTATGGATACAAAATACAAGGATGTTATAGAGAAGCTTACTGCTATAAAGGGGCTAAATGTAGAGAAAGGTCTCAGTCGAATAGATCATTCTCACAAAATGTATATCGACACACTTTCTATTTTCAACCAAACTACGGCTAAAATCATGACCGATATGTCTGTAAGTGTAGAGAGTGACATCGATAGGTTTGCTATAGACATACATGGTTGTAAGAGTACACTGGCATCAATTGGTGCGGAAATGTTATCTCAAGAGGCAGAAAAACTAGAAAATTATGCCAAAGATAAGAATAAGCTATTTTGTAAGGCTGAATTCCCTATATTTCTACTTAAACTGAAAGGGTTAAAAGATAGCATTGACAATGTGCTAACTGACTTAAAATCCCAACCAGTACATAAAGAAAATGGGAACATGCAAGAGTTAAAGGCATCACTTATGGCAATATCTGAGCATATGGATGAGTTAGATGCTGATGGCGCATTAGAGATTTTGGATGTACTTGCTAAGTGGCATTTTGGAGATGAAATAAACGTCATATTGCAGGATTTACAAGAACAAGTACAGGGTTTTACTTTTGATGAGGCAGAAAATACAATAAAAAATTTAAATGAACAGTTACGAAAGCTGGAAGAAAAATAGAGAATCTGGTTGGTAGTAAATGAAATTGTAAAATATGATTTTATCGTTTATAACAGATAAAATCATATTTTTTTGTTGATTATCTATTATAAACGTTGTATTATATTAATATCAATATTTTGTCTACTATATCCTATGAAATGAGGTGCAAAATGATAACACGTGAATTTTATCTAAAAAAGATCAGACCGTTTATTGGAAATGATTTGATTAAGGTCATAACGGGTGTAAGAAGAAGTGGGAAGTCTGTCATGCTAGAATTGATTAAGAAAGATCTGGGTCTTTCTCGTATATTGAGAGATCAGATGATTCATTTAAATTTTGAAGATATGGATAATCAATCTTTATGTGATGCTACTTCTTTGCATGAATATATTTCTACTGAAATAAAGAAAATCCAGGGTAAAGCATATTTGTTTTTTGATGAAATCCAGGAAGTGAAGGAATGGGAGAGATGTATCAATTCTCTACGTGTAAAATTTGATTGTGATATTTATATCACTGGGTCAAATGCAAAGCTTTTATCTGGTGAACTGGCCACGTATTTGGCGGGGAGATATGTAGAGTTTGTCATATATCCGCTTTCTTTTGCCGAATTTTTAGATATTTATGGTCCTAGGCCCGATATGTCCATGAAAGAATTATTTGAACAATATTTACTCTCTGGTGGTATGCCGTATATTGCTAACTTAAGATATATCAAAGGACCTAGCAATCAATATTTGCAGGATATTTATAATTCAATTATATTGAAAGATATTCTAAAAAGAAATAACATACGAGATGTAGATCTTTTGGAGAAAATCATAGGGTTTCTTATGTCTAATATTGGACAGCCTTTTTCTGCCACCAGCATATCAAAATATTTTAAAAGTGAGGCTCGTCAAGTGTCCTCTGATACAATATTGAATTATATAAAGGCTTGTGAAGAGGCTTTTGTATTTTATCGGGTAAGGCGCCAAGATTTGGTGGGTAAGAAAGTTTTATCTACCAATGAAAAATACTATATGGTTGACCATGGAATTAGGGAGGCCATACTTGGAAGGAATACCAAGGATATTGGGCAAGTTCTTGAAAATATTGTATTCATGGAATTGCTTTGCAGGGGGTATAAGATTACTACGGGAAGAATAGGAGACAAAGAAATTGATTTTGTTTGTGAAAAGCAGGATAAGAAATTTTATGTTCAAGTGACGTATTTGCTTGCCTCGGAGGATACAATAAAACGAGAGTTTAGTGCTTTTGAGGGCATAAAAGACAATCATCCTAAATATGTTATTTCCATGGATCAGTTTAATCTGAGTAGGAATGGGGTCATGCATCTTAATATTTGTGATTTTCTCTTAAATCCACAGTGGTGGGGTTATCATGTATCACAGTTTTCAGACAAAATTAAAATATCAGAAGATATGGGTATATAAGTTGTTCTTGACACAACGCAAAAAAGAATATACAATGTGATTATCGCTGGGGGTGCTGTAAGAGGCTGAGAAATACCCTTTGAACCTGATTTGGTTAGGACCAACGAAGGAAAGCATAGTTAATAAAAATCTTGTATTTATTAACCTCCCGCGTTATAAGATGGGAGGTTTTTTTATTGGAAGAAAAGAAAAAGTTTAAGATTACAACAAAGCAGCTGGCTGTAGTTGCCATCTGTATTGCACTGGCCTATGTAGCATCTATGATTAAATTCCAGATGCCCCAAGGAGGTTCAGTTACCGCAGGAAGAATGTTCTTCATCTGTATTATTGGATATTTTTTTGGACCAGGGATTGGTATACTAGGAGGCGTGGCATCGGGACTACTGGATATGACCATGGGGTTTTATGTAGTACATCCAGTACAGTTCATCATGGACTATATCCTAGGATTTGGTGTACTAGGACTATCGGGATTTTTTAGAAAAACAAAATATGGACTACAAGTTGGATACTGCGTCGGCGGGCTTAGCCGGCTGGTTTGTTCTTGGCTATCTGGGGCTATATTCTTTGCAGAATACGCAGGGGAGCAAAATGCGTTCATCTATTCCATTATCTACAATGGATCATACATAATCCCAGAAATGGTTTTAACACTTATAATCATCTCAGTGCCAGCTGTAAAGAAGGCCATTGATCAAGTGAAAAAGCAGTTGGGACAGTAACTAAATAAAAAGGTAAAAGGGGACGGTTCTAATTATCTGACCAAATGGTCAACTAATTAGAACCGTCCCCTTTGTAAATAATATTTAATTTTATTCGTACCTAAGGGCGTCAATAGGGTCAAGTTTAGCTGCCTTTTTAGCTGGGTAATATCCAAAGAAAATACCTACAGCCGAAGAGAAAATCGTAGCTATAATCACAGCGCCAATAGAAATAGAAGGTGGGAAGCCCACAATAAGTGCGATGATTGTAGAGGTGGTAAGACCAAATACGATACCAATGATACCTCCCATGGCAGATATAATCATAGATTCAATGAGAAACTGGGACATTATGTCCTTATATTTTGCCCCAATGGCTTTCCGTATGCCGATTTCTTTGGTCCGCTCCGTTACCGAAACCAGCATGATATTCATAACACCAATACCACCAACCAATAGAGAAATAGCCGCAATAGCACCAATGACCAAGGTCAAAATCCCCATTATCTGATCTACCATAGCCATTTCGCTCTCGGCGGTATAGCTTCGATACAGATTCTCTCCTGCGTTGTTATGACGCCTTTCCATGAGAGTAATAATTTTTTGCAAAGTAGCATTGGCTGCTACATCTTGTTGAAAGTTAATATCCACACCAGAAAAAGAATCTCCATTCTTTGCCTGCAAATTAGTAATAACTGGAATAGGCGTGTAGACAGAAGAATTATCGTCCATACCAAATTGTGCGAAGGTAGATTTCTTTTTCTCAAAGACACCTATGATCGATAACGAAACAGATTGATCACGAACAGTAGTGCTAATGGTTTCACCAATTACATTGAGGCGTCCAAAGAGTTGCAGTGCCAAATCACTGTCAATTACCGCTACTTGTCTTACATTCTTAATATCTTCATCCATGATAAAACGCCCATAGGCCATATCAATATTTTCAATCTGGTCATACTGACCATTGACACCATTCAACTGTAGGGTGATAGTCTTATTGTTCTTTTGCATTTTTGCCATATCGCCAGCATAGGGGCTAATACCTTTGATTTCATTTGGAAATGCAGCCAGGATTGCTTCCATATCAGCAGTGGTAATATAGTCTTTTTCCGAAAAAGATTCATTTCTATTAATGCTCAAATACGCCCGTTGCACGCCAAAGGATTCAAACTCTTTTTGTATTAGACTTTGGGTGCCATCACCCAATGCTACTATGGTGATGACAGAGCTAATACCAATGATGATACCAAGCATGGTGAGAAGGGAACGCATTTTATTTGAGAAGATGGCCTCCAGGGCCACAGTGACACTTTCCCATATACTCATTGTAGCACCTCTTGTTTTCTCTTCTCCGTTATCTCATCTTTCACCAATAGTCCATCTCTAAAATGTAGGATTCGTTTCGCCTCTGCGGCAATATCAGGCTCATGAGTAACCAAAATAATAGTAGAACCTTCTGCATGAAGAGTATGAAAAATATTCATGATTTCAATCCCTGATTTTGAATCCAAGTTTCCTGTCGGCTCATCAGCCAATATAATAGGGGGGGTATTGACAAGAGCCCTTGCAATAGCCACTCTTTGACGTTGTCCACCAGAAAGTTCATTTGGTTTATGATGCATACGATTGGCAAGACCAACTTTTTCTAAGGCAATTTCAGCCTTTAGCTGTCTTTCTTTTTTAGCAATCCCAGCATACATCATGGGAAGCTCCACGTTTTTTAGGGCCGTACTTCTAGCAAGTAAGTTAAAGGATTGGAACACAAATCCGATTTTCATATTACGAATACTGGCAAGTTCGTCATCTGCCATTTCATCTACTTTAATGTTATCTAAAAAATAACTACCAGTAGTAGGGCGGTCAAGGCAACCTAAAATATTCATTAGTGTCGATTTTCCAGAGCCAGAAGGACCCATGATCGAGGTGAACTCACCAGCTTTAATGTTTAAACTAATACCATCCAAAGCGGCCACTTCGGATCCACCAATATGATAAAGTTTTTTCATATCAGTAATCTTAATCATTTTTTTCACCTGTA
>JAVBKP010000161.1:0-8407 GCA_031553975.1 Anaerovoracaceae bacterium
CCAGATGACGGAGGTAGTCCAATCACAGGGTATGTGGTCACATCAAGTCCTGGGAATATAACAGCCGCCTCTATAGGAACTGCAACGGCAGTAACCTTTGACAAAGCAACCAATGCTACAGCGCTACAGTATGGGGTACCATATTCCTTTGCCGTGACAGCCAAAAACACAAACGGGTTTGGTAGTAAATCAACGTATATAGGTGATGCCGTGGTTACAACAGTGCCAGCAGTAGCAACCAATATAAGTGCAACCACCTCTGGCGAAGCCATTGTGGTCACTTTTGCCCCACCAAGTGATAGAGGGACACCTATTACTGAGTATATAGTGACATCAAGTCCTGGGAATATAACTGTTTCCTCAACCACTACTACAGCCATCTTTGATAAAAATTCCAATACACCGGGATTACAGTATAAGACACCATATTCTTTTGCCGTGATAGCGAAAAATGCAAGGGGTGAAGGGAACCAGTCAGCGTATGTAGGCAGTGCTACACTCACTACCATACCAGGTGTTGTTACAACCATAACCACAACAGGCATAGGAAGGGCTATCACAGTGACATTTGCGGCTCCTGACAATGGAGGAAGCGATATTACAGAATACCAAATCGTATCAAACCCAAGCGGTGCTGTGTTGACATCCTCTGCAACCACGGTGACATTTAACAAAGTCACCAATGCAAAAAACTTAGTATACGATATGCCTTATGCATTCACAGTGATGGCTAAGAATAAAAATGGCGTAGGAGCCACATCAGCAGAATCAGCCACGGCCATGATACAAGATATTACGACTACACCTGCCATAGTAACAGGTATTTCATCATCAGGAAGTGATGGGATGGCCACTGTTAGTTTTTCACCAAGTGATGGTGGAGGCCTAAGTGTGTATTATACAGTGACGGCAAGCTCAGGCGGTGTAGTGGTTAAAACTGTCACAGGTTCTGCTACTTCTATTAACGTAACAGGGCTTACCAACGGGCAGACATATGTATTCAGTGTGAAAGCAACCAATGAGAAATACACAGGATCGGATTCCCCCTATACAGCTGCTGCTGTGCCGGGTAAATATCCTGGAGCACCTACCAATGTTCAGGCTACAGCAGGCTACAACCAAATCACTGTTAGCTTTGCAGCACCAAGTAGCAACGGAGGTTCGCCTATTACCCAGTATGACGTAGAAGTCAACCCAGGCAGCATTGTCATGACTACCACAGGAACCTCAATTGTATTTAAAAGTCTGACAAATGGTTCTTCCTATACATTTACAGTAAAGGCGAAAAATGTATTTGGCGTAGGACCAGCGTCAGCAGTATCCAACGTAGCGTCACCAAAGGCACCTACTGTACCCGGAAAACCTACCAGTGTTACTGCCAAGGCAAGGGACAAATCAGCCATAGTTAGTTTTGGTGCGCCAGACAACGGAGGCTTGGAGATCAAAAGCTATACGGTGACAACATATGACCAAAATGAAAAAGCAATCAAAACCGTCACAGGCACTGCCACTAGTATGACTATATATGGTCTTACCAATGGAGCTGTATATACTTTCTTTGTGAAGGCTCACAACGAAAAGGGTACCGGTCCCGAATCAGATCGATCAAACTCTGCTACACCAGGTGTGGCTACAGTGCCAAGCGCACCAGTTGGGGTGAAGGCTACAGCTGGGGATCGTAGCGTATCACTAAGTTTTTCTGTGCCAGCATCAGACGGCAAAGCTGAAATCACTAGCTACCTAATCTCAATGTCACCAGGAGATGATACTTGGACCATCACGGGCACGCACAAAGAAATCACAGGGCTTTCCAATGGTGTGTCGTATACCTTTAAGGTAAGAGCAAGAAATAGTGAAGGGCTTGGTGCTATTGGTACATCCAATATAGCGATTCCTCATGAGAACCCAGATATTATCCTTGGCTCGACTAAAATACCAGACGGTGCGGCTACGGTAGAATATAAAAGTACGGGCAGCCGGCAAAAAGTGAGTGTTAGTATTGATTCAGACAAGGTAATAACCACTACGAGTGATAAGAATAAGAGAATGAGCCTTATTTTTCCAGATGATGTTGACACTGTTTCATGTATAGTCAGTAAATATTCAGAGAAAACATATGGCGCCAATGCTAGCATGGAGATAGGTTCTAATTTTGGAAGTTATGTGTTGCCTGTGAGTGCCTTTAGTACAGAAAACTTGAAGGATATCCTTGGTACATCAGACATATCAGATGTATCTATGGAGGTTTCTATAGACAAACTAGATGAGTATGATATAACAAAAATTAAAAGCAACTTGGTTAAGGCAGGCAATATATCTTTATGCTCTCCAGTGATTGAATTCAATGTCTCAGCAAAGAGAAGTACAAAATCAAAAACAGTAGACCAATTCGACCAGTTCGTAGAGAGAAAAATCAATCTCAGTGGATATGATTACTCTAAAGGTACGGCGGCGGTAATCATCAAGCAAAATGGTACGCTAGTGCCAGTTCCGTTTAAGATAAAAACGGAAGGCGGGCAAAGGGTGGTTTCTATTAATAGCGTAAGCAACTCCCAGTATGCGCTTGTATCCGTGAATAAGCATTTTAGTGATGCAAAAGGCCACTGGGCAGAAAATGTGATTAGCAATATGGCAAGTAGACTTATCGTTTCTGGTGATGCTGCTGGTAAGTATAACCCAAAAGCTAGTATTACAAGGGCAGAATTTTTATCCATAGCCTTAAAATCTTTTGGAATAGATGCAGAGGATGCTGTGTATAGCAATCAATTTTCCGATGTAAAATACTCGGACTGGTATGCTAAGGCAGTACAAAAAGCAGTTGACCTTGAAATCATGGGAGGAACAGGAGACAATACATTCTCACCTACCAAGAAAATCACAAGGCAGGAAGCCGCAGTCATACTGATAAATCTAGTAGAGAAGTATGGGCTATATGATAATATGAGCGCCAGTGGCAAGGATATTTACCAATTCAATGACACCAACAAAATATCTGATTGGGCAGCGAGTCAATTGCAAGAAGCTGTTTCAAGAGGTATAATGAGTGGTACAGAAGGTAACAAAATAGCGCCATTGTCCAATTTGACAAGGGCAGAGGCGGCACAGCTAGTATACAATCTATTAACAAAAGCAAGTCTTATCTAAATTTTAATAAAAAACGCATAGGAGGAATACAATGCAAAGACACGAAGTCAGAGATATGAGTCTAGCGCCTTTAGGGCATCAAAAGATTAACTGGGTTAAAAACTACATGCCTATCCTTAACGGGCTAGAAGAGCAGTTTACAAAAGAACAACCCTTCAAAGGTGTAAGAATTTCACTATCAGTTCACTTAGAAGCCAAGACTGCTTACCTTTGTAAAGTGCTAGCAGCAGGTGGTGCTGAGATGTCAGTAACAGGTAGCAACGTACTTTCTACCCAAGATGCCATTGCGGCAGCCCTTGTGGAAGACGGTATGCAAGTGTTTGCGTATCATGGGGCTACAGCAGAAGAGTATGATAGACATATCGAGATGTGCCTAGAATGCAAGCCGAATATTATCATTGATGACGGTGGAGACCTAATTGGAATGCTTCACAAAAAACGCACAGACCTAATGGAAGACCTATGGGGCGGATGTGAAGAGACAACAACAGGTGTTATTCGTCTAAGAGCCATGGAGGCCAAAGGTGACCTTAAAACCCCTATGGTAGCTGTTAACGATGCACAATGCAAATACTTATTTGACAATAGATATGGTACTGGTCAGTCTGTATGGGACAGTATCAACGCAAATACAAACCTAATCGTTGCCAGCAAACGTGTAGTAGTGGTAGGATATGGCTGGTGCAGCCGTGGTATTGCCATGAGAGCAGCAGGTCTTGGTGGCAAAGTGATTATTACAGAAATCAACCCTGTTAAGGCAATGGAAGCTGTCATGGATGGATTTGATGTAATGACCATGGACGAAGCAGCACCACTTGGAGATATTTTCGTATCTGCTACAGGCTGTAACCGCACAATCACAGTGGATCATATGCTCAAGATGAAAGAGGGCGTTATCTTAACCAATGCAGGACATTTCAACTGCGAAGTTGATATGGCAGGACTAGAGTCAGCTGCTGTAGAGAAAAAAGAAACCCGAAAAAACATCATGGGATACAAACTATCTAATGGAAAATGGATCAATGTCATAGCAGAAGGCAAACTAGTAAATATCGCCGCCTTAGAAGGCCACCCTGCAGAAGTAATGGATACAAGCTTTGCCGTACAATGTATGGGCGCACTTCACATCCTAAACAACCGCGGAAAGCTAGAAAACAAAGTAATCTACGTGACAGAAGAAGTAGATGCTATGGTAGCAGAGAAAAAACTAGCAGCTTGGGGCGTGAAAATCGACAAGCTGACCGAAGAGCAGAAAAAATACTTGAATAGCTGGGAATTAGAATAAAGTATAGGCGTCCTTAGGGGCGCCTTTTAATAAAAAATTGGAGATTATATGGATAGGCGTAAATATTTCGTGTCAAGATTGATTGGTTTGACTTTGATGGAAGCATCCATTGCGATAATGTTATATATTAATAAAGCGGAAGAAGTGCTAATAACAACAAACCAACTTAGGGATTTATTCCAAATATACCTTATATTAATACTTACAGAGGTAGCTATTAGAGAAATAATTTACAAAATCAAAAGCATATTAAAAAATAAAAAGTAAAGTATGAATTGTAAAAAAACAAAAATCCTAGATCGTATAAAGTCTGGGATTTTTTGCGTGAGTAAGTGATTCTTGTTTCATTTGTAGAATAAACACATTTTAAGTTTACAAAATGTGCCAATTTTGATATGATGGTTGCAACAAATAGTGTACAATTAAAAATAGGATTAGAATTAAAATCCAGATATGAAGTGATAGATGGAGGAAAATAATGAAATTCGCATCAAGAATGAGCGCGCTAGAAGATAAAGAACTATTAAAACTAATGGAGCTATCAGAGACGGAGGATACCATTTCTTTCTCCGGTGGCTTTCCGTCCCCTGAGACATATCCCCTAAATGATATCAAACAGTCATTTGTAATGACCTTGGAGCAAGACGGGAAAGAGGCATTGAGTTACGGCTCCACCAGCGGGTATAGCAGGCTGAGAGAAATCATCTCAAAGCGTATGAAAGATAAATTTGACGTAAATGTCACCACCGATGAGATTATTATTACCAGCGGATCCCAGCAGGCTTTAGACATGAGTGCTATGCTTTTTGTGGACAAAGGAGATATCGTCCTCTTTGAAAAACCTACGTATTTAGGGGCACTGAGTGCTTTCAAGGTTCACGAAGCAGAGCTTATGGGCGTGGCTACAGATGAAGACGGCATTGTGATTGAAGATTTTGAGAGGGTGATGAGGGGGCAAGACGGACATCGTATAAAAGCGATATACGTTATACCGGATTTTCAGAACCCAGCAGGCAGGTCTTGGTCAATCGACAGACGAAAGGCCTTCATGAAAGCAGTAGAAAAGTATGATATAGCAGTGCTAGAAGATGCTGCCTATGCAGAGCTTGGATTTGAAGGAAAAACATACCCACCACTATTTAGCATGGATGAAAAAGGTCAAGTGTTGTACTGCGGTACCTACTCCAAGACGTTTTGTCCAGGACTTCGTGTGGCGTGGACGTGCGCCCGTGCAGAGGTGATGGAGAATTTATTGGCACTGAAAAATAGCATGGACCTATCCTCTTCAGCCATAGCACAACGTCAAATGGTACATTACATGGAAAACTTTGACTATGATGGGCATATAAAGAGTATCTGTGATTTGTACAAGCGTAGAGCAGAGTATATGGTAGAAATGATAAAAATCCACTTCCCAGAGACAGCCAAATTCCAAGTGCCGGAGGGTGGGCTGTTCCTTTGGGTAGAACTGCCAGAGCAAGTAGATACTTACGAACTAGCCAAGGCGGCATTGGCTGAGAAAGTGGCCTTCGTGCCAGGCGGAGCTTTTTATCCATATGGAGAGAAGTGCAACGAGTTTAGACTGAACTTTTCTAACATGGCAGAGCCAGAAATCAAAGAGGGCATAGCTAGACTTGGGAAGATAATAAAGCTGGTTTTAGAAGAGTAGCAGATAGTAACAGGAGAAGCGATACATATGGACTTTAGACAACTGCAGGCATTCGTAGCAGTAGCGCTGCTAAAAAGCTTCTCTAAGGCGGCAGATCAGCTCTATGTGACACAACCCACCATCAGCGGTCAGATGCAGAGCCTTGAGCAAGAATTGGGGACGGTTCTAATTGAACGTACCTCTCGAAGTTTGAGATTAACCAGTGCAGGAGAGGTTTTTTTCCCGTATGCCAAAGAGATACTAAACCTAAAAGAAAAAGCAACGTCCTCTGTGGAGGAGCATAAGGGCAACATACGGGGTAAGCTAGAGATTGCCGCCAGCACAATTCCTCAAACATATCTTCTCCCATCACTGATGGGAGAATTTCACCAGTTGCACCAAGAAGTGGAATACCACAGCCTCGGTCATGACTCGGCAGAGGTGATAGATCAAATTTTAAATGGACGACTTGATTTTGGATTTGTGGGATATAGGCAGGAAAGCAAATTCCTAGAGTATGTAAAGATATACGAAGATGAATTGGCTATCATTGGGCCAAAATCAATGGGGATTGTTAATAAGGAGCTCAATTTCGATGACATAGCCCAGCAAAAATGGATATTGCGTGAAAAAGGTTCAGGTACGAGAGACGCTTTTGAGGAAATACTAGGAGACAATGGTGTGTGTTCTGACAATCTAAGCATCGTGGCCTGTCTTGAGAGCAATGAAGCTATAAAGCAGTGGGTAAGACAGGGCATGGGCATATCCATCATGTCAAAGGCCGCCATTAAGGACGAACTCGCCCATGGAGATTTAATAACGTTAAAGATTGGTGGCATATCCTTAAAACGTGATATTTACTTTGTTTATCACAGGAATAGGACAATGTCACCCCTAGCCGAAACATTCAAACAATTTGTATTAAACAAATATCTATAAGGAAAAGGAATACTTGCCGGTGGAGTATTCCTTTTTTTGATTAGTCAACCCTATGGACAAATGTTAAAATGATAGTTTGGGACGGTTCTAAATGATGATAAAAAGCAGTTTGGGGACGGTTCTAATTTGCAGACCAATCAGTCTGCAAATTAGAACCGTCCCCAACAGCCAAAGTTTTCATTTAGAACCGTCCCCAAAGAAGCGGAAGCAAAATTTGCAATTTTATTTATTATTTATGAGGAGAACAAAATGACTACAACAAAAAAATTATCAATGACAGCACTTATTTTTTGCGCCATTTGCGTGGCATTAAACATCGTACTTGGAGCCTTTGTGTCCAAGCTAATACCAATACTTTTCTTAGATACCATCGGAACCATATTTGTGGCCGTTGTATTTGGACCATGGGCTGGTGTGATTACAGGACTTGCTACCAACCTAATCCTTGGGCTACTAAACAATCCAAGAGAGATTGCCTTTGCACTGATCAGCATGATGGTAGGTCTAATTGCCGCATACGTTGCAAGACGTTATGGATTTAAGCCTGTAGTGGCCATAATCACAGGAATTATTATGACCATACTTTGCTCATTCTTTGGCAGTTTTATAGCACAATTTGTATATGGAGGCGTGACAGGAACAGCTATGGATATGGTGTTCTTAGCACTGAAGGCAGCAGGACAAAATACATTTGATGCTATATTTACCACAAGGGTAATTGCCAACTTATTTGATAAAGTAATGAGTTGCTTACTGGTATCTATGCTCATCATGGCGTTACCGAAAAATATGCTAACGCAAATGGGCGGAACAAACTTAAAACGTTAATAGCTAATAGGCGATGGGAATTTGCGGATATGGGAGGACATGGAGATGAAACGAAAAAAAGAGATTGTAATCATGTCTCACTGCGTACTAAACCAGAATTGCGTTATTGATGGCTGGGCTCGTGCAGAAGGCGGATTTAACAACATTGTTCAAAGAGTGATAAATCAGAATGCAGGAATACTACAATTGCCTTGTCCAGAACTTTTGTACCTAGGTAGCCATAGGCCACCTATGACTAAGCAAGAATATGACACGCCAGAGCATAGGGCGTTCTGCAAAGAAATACTTGCTAGTGTTATAAAAGAGGTACAAGAATATCAGGAACATGGGTATGCCATTAAAGAAATAATAGGTATATCAGGAAGTCCATCTTGCGACATTTGCGGTGAACGAGGTGTGTTCATGGAAGAGTTCTTCAAAATACTAGAAGACAAGCATCTAGCAACACATGCTACAATAACCGAAGTTTCACAAACATATAAAGAATAAGCAGTGGGGACGGTTCTAAATAGCGATTATGGGGACGGTTCTAACGTGCTGACCAATAGGTCCGCACGTTAGAA
>JAVBKP010000145.1:0-9895 GCA_031553975.1 Anaerovoracaceae bacterium
TTTGTAGGCTAACCCACATTTTTTAATATGCAGTATTTTAGGAGTCCTTAAAATAATTCTTTCATAAAATTTTCCTGTTTTTGTTGTAATCATGGTTTCTGTACGGTAACCGTTTTTAAGCATTTCCTTTTGATGCCAAGATTTATGATATTCAATTTCTTTCAAGATAGAAGCAGAAAGAGGTATTTGCCGAACAGAATTTTTTGTTTTTGGGGTATCAATTTTGAAGGATGTAAGCGTTTTTTCTTTTTCAATTTCTGTATGGTGCACAAGCTGCTTATTTACATATAAAATACCTTCTTTTATATCAGCATATTCAAGGGCTAAAAGTTCTCCTTCGCGTAAGCCTGTGTTAGCGGCCAGTAGAAATAAAAGTCTTAACCTATGTTCTTGAGCCCCAGAAACTATTTTTTTCATTTCTTCATCTCTCCACACAACTACTTCATTTAAAGTAACTTCTTTATTTCTATTAGGTAAAATTAAATTAGGGGTGAGGTCTTTGCAAAAGCCTTCAATCTCTAAATACTTAAATAGCCCTTTCATAAAATTGTGAGCAGCCCGCAAACTTGCATAGGACGCATCTGAATTGTTGTATAAGAACTGTATATCCACAGAAGTCAATTCGCATAGCGCACGGCCGCATAAAGCGTCAGAGCGAATAAATTTTTTATATGCCTGAGCATATCTTCTTTTGCTGCCGTTAGAATATTTGTCTCCGATCAAGAAAACGTTATACAAATAAAAGTCTGCAACTTCACCAAAATATCGTTTAGAGACATTACCTCGTTCAGGTTGCCCTTTTTCCATATATTCAAAGTATTGTTTTTCAGCATCAAGTTTACTTTTACCATAGAAATTCTTAATATCGTCAACCCACTCACCAGCAGGATTAAGCTTTTTACCCACTTTTTTACGAATCCTATACTTTGGCACTCCATTAACTACACAATTGGTTTTAACAGCCATTAAAACACCTCCTATCTGATTTTTAAATTCGATTAGCAATGGTTTAGATTATTTTGTCGCAAACTAGCATAAATTAACGAAAACTAATAAAAATTGACGAACAACGTTCGGCACACCGAACGAAAAAAATGGTAAATTTAATAATATAGAAATACAAAGATTTCGGGCAAACTATCTCTAAGGAGGTAGTAAAATGCAAATTTTTGTAGAAAAAATCAGAAATGAAAAAAACCTTTCAATGTCAGAACTGGCTAAGCTTGCGGGGATATCCAAATCAACATTGTATGACATAGAAAGTGGTCAATCAGATCCAAAACTTAGCACATTATGCAAAATATCTGAGGCACTAGATGTCCCGTGCGAAAAACTTTTTTCATGCAAGTAAGAGGAGGAAAACACAATGCAGAAACAAATACACCAACAAACTGCCTATGAGCCTGTGAAAACAGGCAATATACATAAAATACTAGAGGCCCTTATGAAAGAGGCTACATTACATGATAAACACCAGATTGGCCAAGTGGGACTACTTAGAACCATGGAGCAACTGCTTCAAGAAATCGGCATTGGCAGAAATATAATTTAGTAATATTTCTGTTTGCTCGTTTGACAAATCACCTTCTGGTGGAATTACACCTTTATTAACCAATAAATCTTGAATTTTAACAGCGGCTTCTTGCTTTGTAAGTAGCTGCTGTTCTGTTGTATTTTCTAAGTGATGTTCTTTAGGAACATCATATCCGAGTAACCACATTGGGTTAACGCTTAGGGCGTCAGCAATTGCATTTATAACAGGTCTTTTAGGGATTCTAACCCCTGTTGTATATGCACTTATGGCTTGTCTTGACATAGATATTTTTGTAGCTAAATCGCTTGCTGAAATGTCATCTGATAATGCAATTTTTAATCTTTCTTTAAAATCTGAAACTTTTTCTAAAGCCATAGTACAACCTCCATAATTACCTTGCTTAACCAATTATTGCATATTGTGTCCACAAAATCAACAATAATTAAAAAATCTTTTTTTGTTGTCCATTTTGTGGTTGACAAGCTAAAATACACATGCTAAAGTAAAGATGTCCACAAAATGTACAAAATAAAGAAAGGAGGGAACGGGATGGATGGATATATGACATTGAGAGGTATTGCTCTGTCAAAGCATAAAACAATCGGAAGTTTTGCAAAAGATGTTGGCTGGAGTAGAAACAAGGCATCTCGAATTTTAAATGGGGTTCAAGAGCCAGATGCCACAGATATTGAAATTTTGGTAGAAAAATTACCAATAATTAATCAAGAGGTATTTATGCAAATTTTTTTCCCAACACTGTCCACAAAATGGACTAAGCTTAAAAGGGCTGGATAGAAGAAAAAAACAAAGTGGGAAAACAAAAGCCCCCGAAGGGGCCAAATGCTATTCAGAGATGTAGTTTGATGCTGAGGTAATAATGGCATCCTTATGAAGATATAAGTCTTCTAGCCTATCAAGAGGAATAGTTATCGCTTTACCAACTTCACCAGTAGGTAAAATTAAGTTCTTGACTTTATCACCTATTTTAATACGGCAGATCCATTTGCGAACATTGTTCTTGTGCAAAATATTAAAGTAGGATTCGGTATCTTTGAAGGTTATATCTGCCAGTGGCATTTGTGAACCAAGGATACTTCTAATGATATAAAAAGATTGCATTTCTTCAACTGTGGTTACTATGCGATTGATTTCCTCATTATTAGTTTGGGAAGTTTCAGCAGGTTCAGATAGAGGGAGTCTTTCTGTATCAAGTGCATTTTTAAGTCTATCACTTATAAGTTCGCTTACATATTGATTAAATGATTTCCTCACAATCACTTTGAAGTCATCAACTACCTTTTGGGTTTTAGTGCCCTCATATACATCAGTTATAAGAAGCTTAACAAGCTGATCTGTTGGATTTGACATTAAATCTAGTAAACGATTTTTAATAATGCTTGTATATTTCAAGTCAGAAGCAGAATTTAGAATAGTATCTATATCAAAGTGATCCTTACAGAATTTGCGAAGCTCATGCACTTGAGTATCTTTTACTTCAAGTAAGTTCAGCTCTAAGAAAGGCTTAGAATCCATTTTATTTTTCTCGTCCAAATCAGTAAAAAATTTATAAATTATACCATTAGTAAGTATTGCAAATTTAGCGTTTGTAGTAGCGAAATATCTAAATAGTTGGCTATCGTGTTTGTCTAGTTTCTCTCCACACCATTTCGCTTCTATTAAAATTGAGGGAGAGCCATTTATAAAAATAGCATAATCAACCTTTTCTCCCTTTTTAATACCAATATCAGCAGTAAACTCGGGGACAAACTCGCTTGGATTAAAAACATCATATCCAAGCATCTGAAAAAATGGGATTATAAACGACATCTTCGTAGCCTCTTCTGTTTGAATGTTGGACTTAGAAGATTCGATTCGTTGTGAAAGCTGGTTTAGCTGAATAGCTAATTCGTCATTTGTCATAATAGCACGCCCTTTCAGAAATTGTTTAAATTAGTAGATATATTCAGTTTATCACAAATAGGAAAATGCTGTCAATTTTTAAGGGGAAATAAAAAAGCAAGTCTATAAACCAAATAGGAAGGGGGGATTTACATATGGCTAAATCAGAAGTAAAAATGGATTTTGTTAAGGATAAAATACTTTTAACTCCGCATGAAGCAGGGCTATTGACAGGAATATCAGAAAACCTTATACGAGATTTGTGTAAATACGAGGAACTGCCACACCTAACAACAAATGAATCAGAGAAAGTTTATTTCAAGATTGGTAAGCAAGCATTGCTAGACTGGATAGACAATGCTTGTAAAAAAAGAATAAATATTGTTCAATTGGTCAGGGAAAAAAAGCGAATAGCAAAGCAAGCGGCTTAAAGGAAAAACTATATAAACCAATTGGTCAAAATAAAATTAAAAGACAAGCATAACTAAAACGTTAAACAAATGAGAATTAGGAGAGGAGAAAATAAAATGTCAGAACCAAACGAAAAGAGGGAGGTAACATTTGAGATTACCGAGCACCTAGGAGAATTATCTATCTCGCCGACTACGGGCTTTATCAAAGAACTGAATGCAGTCAAATGGAATGGCTATCCAGAAAAGTACGACATCAGAGAATGGGAGCCATCTCACGAAAGAATGAAAAGAGGGCTTACATTTACAGAAGAAGAGCTGGCAAAACTCAAACAAATACTTAATGAGATGGATATTTAGGGGGTACCAAATGAAATACATAGACACCTTAACCCTATCCCTATACGATCCGAAAGGTACGATCCACGCAGCAATGGTGACGCGAAGATGTTTGAACATTACGCAGAGCAAGCCTTGTTTATAGATCAGCATATGGACGTGTGGACGGAGGGCATGAGGGAATACGTGGGTAAAGCAGAAAGGAAGAGTTAGATGGACAAGCATAAGAAAAGAAACATCCTGTGCCTGATCTGCATAGCAATAGTAGTCATTTACATAGTCCTGATGATAGCAATCCCAGTTAGAGCAGCCTTACTAGATGATAAAGACTATCAAGAAGTAGGACAGGTTACGGGGGTTACTACACCAATACAGGATAAAAAGCCACCGCCAAAGCTAGTTAGTTTAGGAGTGTTCACCGTCTACCACTATTGCACTGAGCCATATGCCCATATTTGTGGTGAGGGGCACGGGATAACCAAAACAGGGCACAAGGTACAACCATATAGAACAGTGGCGGTAGACCCTAAAATAGTATCCCTTGGCAGCGTCTTAATAATTGATGGAAGGGAATACATAGCGGACGATGTAGGTGGGGCGATTAGAGGATTTGAAGTTGACCTAGCGGTCAGAAAACACGAGGAAGCCATTGAATTGGGTGTGATAGAAAGAACGATGTTTGTGTATGAGCAAATGCAATGATTACACAAATAGGATTAAGCAAAGACAAAAAAGTTAGAAGCCCACAGGCGGCCACCTGTGAGCTTCGAGTAAAATCCCGATCAAAGAATTTTATGTATTTATATTATCAAAATTTGTAGCAATAGTCAAGCACTCTATTGATGAGGGAATCAATAGGAGAATGGATTATGAGAGATATATACGTTACAAAAGAAAGATGGGACAAGGTAAACCTTAAAAACAAGCGGTTTATAAAGGAATTTATGACACAGCTTGAATCAGAAAGAAAATCCGAGAATACGTTGAAAACATACGAAAACAGCTTGAGAATATTTTGTGTATATGTATTGGAAGAACTTGAAAACCAAGACATGTTGGAGTTAACAAAAAAATCATTTAGGAATTATAGCATTTGGCTGCAAACCAAAAGAAAGCTTGCAGCAGCTACCACCAATGGGTATATGTCTGCTATTAGATCCATGCTGGATCGCTTTGAGGATGATGACGAGATTGATTATAACAAAAACACTGCTAAGAGAATCAAAAGCCTAGAAATTGAACCAGTAAAGGAGATAACCTTCTTAACAGATTTACAGATTGAGCGACTATACAACGAATTGCTAAAAACACCACGACATTATATACACGCTTTGTTTTTAGCAATAACTTATGATAGCACAGGTAGGCGTGCGGAGATCATGCAAGCAGATAAGGCTAGTTTATACAATACAGAAATCAACAATACAAAGCCAGTACATAAAAAGGGTCAGAAGAAAAAAGAAGAACTGGTATATTTTAGAAGGGCAAAAGAGGCGGCCCGGATATACCTAAGCCATAGAGGGGATGACGATAACCCATCGCTATGGGGCAGCTACTATAAGGATAAGCCTAGGAAGCTAGCATCACCGAATAGTTGGTGCAAGACCATGAGTAGAATACTTTCTAGGTTAGAAAACAAGGAGATACATTTTACACCCCACGATTTGCGCCACAGCGCAATAGAGAATTATACGGAAGGAACACATTACATGTGTCCAACCAAGCGAATTCCGTACACCGTGGAAGAAATACAAAGATTGGCCAGCCATGCTAGCAGCGCAATGACACAGTCATACAAGAAAAACGTGGGCATGAAATCAGTTGAAACAGCATTTGGGATTAAATTAGCGGGATAGAAAAGGGTGAATCGCATGGGTGAGTGGGAAGCAATATCAAGGAAATGTGGTAGGTTCTATTGTCAGCATCATGATAAATGGTGCTTTGGAGTAAGCTTTGAGACTGGTGAGTGCACAAGAAAATCTTGCTACCCACCTGCGTCTGAGGTAATAGTCCAAAAGGAAATATCAGAGGATGAGGAAAGACCTACAGACGTTATACCAGATAGCAAACGAATAAGTACAATAACATTATTTAAAATTGAAAGAAACCAGGCAGCCAAGGCATTACTGCTAGAGAAGCTACGTATTGAGTTGGCAAGGATAAATAGCGAAGAGAAACGGAGGATAATTTAATGATAAATCAAGCGATAGCAAAGATTACAGATGAAATGATGAAAAAGAATGATCCACTAATAACTATGATTGAAGAGCATCTGACAAATATATGTACAAACGAAGCGGTGGCAAGCAAGCTCCTTATAGGGGGAAAAAATTTAGACGGATGTTCAAAGAAGATATGGCAAGAAGCTGGTAAAAGGAAAAAAGGTAATGGGGCGCACATTCCCGATTCGGAATGCTTTGAGATGGCTGAAAAATATTTTGAAATTACAGAAAAGGACAAGCTAGGCACGGAGCATAGAAATGTAAAATCATCAAATATTCGAGAATCAGATTTTGGAAATATAGTAGATATTTTAGATTTGTTGAAGTAGGTAGGAGGAGAACATGAGCAAAGAGCTTTATTCAAATACCAAGCATGGAAATGCTGAGGCAATTGCAATTCTCGGTGCACATAAGCAGCCAAGGGGGATCGAAAAGTATATAAGGGAAAATCTGTTTGATAACTACATCATTTATGATGGAAAAACAGACAAGGGCTTTTGCACAAAATGTCAAAAGTTCTTTGATGTATTCGATGTGAAGCATAATAGGGATGGTATGTGTCCACATTGCAAAATGGCTGGAAAGTATAAATCAAAGGGTCTGAGAAAATCAATGGTGGAATACGGTTCAATTCTAGTTTTTTTTCGAGTAGGAGAAACAATTCATGCCATATTGCAACTTATTAAAAGGCGAACGGATGCAGATTGGGACTGCATTTTAAAACGGGGTGAGGTTCCTTTAGAGACTACAGTAGTAGCTGTTTACTCAATGGATCAAGGAAGACAATCGATGTATGAGCATGGAACGTATTTTGGTTGGGCTAGCACCAATTCAATGTATATACCTCAATACCTGGAAAATTGGGGAAGGGTCATAATACACATGCCATCTTTTACCAAAAGCATAAAAGAATCATGCTTAAAGTATGCAGGTGTGGAAGCGTTTTACGAGAGATGGCGCCGCCAACCATATCGTGCAAGCGTTAATGCGGTTATTAGATTTATGGCTATAAATGCAAAATATCCGCAGATTGAATATCTCTCAAAGCTAGGATTTCATAAAGTAGTTGATAGCAAATTGTGTGGAGCATCGACGTATAAGGCATTGAACTGGAACAAGAAAAACCTAAAGGAAATGTTTGGACTAGAAACTAACGATATAAAGCTATTACAAGGAATAAATGCATCACTTCATCAAATCGCAATATTTAAAAGGTGTTTAAAGGAAGGATGGCACCTAACAGCAGCGGAACTACACGCCGTCGACGAGGCCATGGATATTAACAATGAACGGTCCATTTTGGCGCAAACGACTGTAAAAGAGTGGTACAAGTACAAGCAGAAAATCATTAGACAGGAAAAAGGGGTTAACTATCGAGTAAGGTCTGATTATGAGGACTATCTGAAGGAAATGAAAGCACTAGGATATGATTTGACAGATAAATATAATCTGTTTCCACCAGATTTCAAGAAGGCCCATGAGCGAGTATCAAAGATTTATAGAGAAAATCAGCAAAAAATATCCGAACAAGCAGTAGAAAAAGAAAAAAAAAGAATTGAAAAGTATGTTGCTAAATTGAAGAAAACATATGAATTTGAGGATTCAAACTTTATCATTAGACCGGCAACAAGCAGACAAGAGCTTATCAATGAAGGATCTATTCTTCATCACTGTGTAGCGAGTTATTATGATTCAATGGCCGCAGGCAGGAGCGCGATCTTCTTTATACGAATGAAGTCTAGCCCAGATACACCGTTCTATACATTGGAACTCAAAGATAAAGAGATAAGGCAATGTCGGGGTACACATAATAGCAATATGACAGTGGATGTAAAGGAATTCGTTGACAGATGGCACAAAGAGGTAGTACTTGCTAAGAAAAAACGGACCAAGGCAGCGGTAGAAATTGCTATAGCGGTATAGGAGGAAAGAATAAATGGAAAAAGAAAACAAAGTAATTGAAGCTACATGTAGAGTGGTAGCTGACAGGACACCAGATGTCATAGCACTAGAAATTAATACGATAAAGGACCAGACGGCTAAAGTAATTATAATGAACTCTATTGAAATAGGTCGACGTCTTTCAGAAGCTAAAGGCATGTTGCCTCACGGTGAGTGGGGCACATGGCTAAAAGAAAAAGTGGACTATAGCCAGGATACGGCAGGCAATTTAATGCGAATATTCACAGAGTATGGCGCCGATCAGATTGACTTATTCGGCACTGCAAATTCCGAAACGTTTCGGAATTTGGGATATAGCCAAGCAGTTGCACTTCTAGCCATACCAAGAGATGAACGTGAGGAATTCATAGAAGATGTAGGTGCAGAAGATTTGTCAGTCAGAAAACTCGAAGAAGAGATTAAAAAATGGAAAAACGGAAAAGAAGTTATTGAAAACCTCTTAAAGGATGCAGAGGGAGAAAATTCAACACTTAAAAAGGATATTGAGGTGTTTGAACTGCAAGTAACAGAAAAGGAAAAAGAGATTGAGCGGTTACAAAAAGAACTTGAAGAGGCTAAGGATGTTGCAGACATAGCAAGTGAAACAGCTCGTGAAGCACTTAAAGTGGACGAAGAGGATACTATTGGTGAGAAAGCAGACGAAATAGCTAGAACACTTCGAGAAGCTGAAGAAAAATATGAACAAGCGAACAAAGAGCTTGAAGCACTAAAAACAAGCCAAAATGAGCTGAAGGAAACCCACGAAGCTATGATAGCGGAGGCAAGGCGCCAAGGGGCCCAAGATGCAGAGGCAAAACTAGGTTTTAAGTCTAACAAAGAGGTCAATGAGTTCGGCGTTCACGTAAAAGAGTTCCAAGAAAAATATAATAAAGCAATAGGACTATTGACCGCTATCTATGAAGTTGACGCTGAAAAAGCTAATCAGCTAAGAACTTTTCTAAAAAATATAGTTGAAGGTTATTTAGACTGGTTAGAGGGGTAAAGTATGACATATTATGCAGAAATGCGGGTACCGCCTGATCCAAATAGAAAGCAAGGCGAGGTGAAAAGCTACATAATGAGTTCAGAAGAATTAGCAAAGTATGGGTATGTGAAACCTGAAAAGGTGCCCGTTGGAGTAAATCTCCCTAAAGGTAGGGGCGGGCGAAAACGGAAGAAATGCTAAACAAATTTCTATTCTGACGGCAAAGTGACGGCAAAGAACAATTGAAAAGGGGACAAGAAAATGGGAGATAAAAACGAGAATAAGGACAAGTTTACACTAAGAATACCATCCCAAATGAACAGAGAAGTAAAGAGTATCGCGGATGAGATGGGAATAGCCCAAAATGCTCTGATACTAATGTTCATAAGGGAAGGACTAAAGGGCTATAAAGAAAGCGATAGCCTAAATAAATGAAAATATAGGAGCAATTAACAAATTTCTATTAGTTTAACAGTTAGGAGGCAGAATGAAAACAATTCTTGATGTGTGTTGTGGCAGTCGAATGTTTTGGTTTGATAAGCAAAACAAGGACACGATTTACATG
>JAVBKP010000092.1:0-3227 GCA_031553975.1 Anaerovoracaceae bacterium
AAAAAACAATACAAGAACTTGCTAAAAGCTATAGTTGACGTAACCCGTGAGGGAGCATCCTATCCATCGTGGTTAATGTTGTTTAGGCCTGACAGTTTGGAACAGGTTAAATACCGTGATGGAAATAAAGTTGGAAAACTAGATGAAAAAGATGACATTTACGCATACATGCAACTTGGGCGAAATACGTTGCGTCAAATAGAAGTCAATCCATATTCACTTAAACGCTATAAAGAGACAGTTGTTGGCAAATTTCCAAAAGCATTTGAACTGTTTTATTCCAGTTCTGATTTTGCCCATACCTATGCGGTCGTGTTAAATGAGGACGAGATTTATATTGAGCGGAGCGATAAAAGTTATGGCTGTCAATACACACTTGTTAAGCCAATAGAAAAAGTTGAGCGTTTACGTGAAGATGTCACTGTTATTTACAGGCAGCCAAGTATGATGGATGGATACGAGTAATAAATGTGAAATAATAGGAGGAATACTCATGACCGAAACAAAAATAACCTGCGACAAATATCAGTTTATTGATATTCTTAATATGGCTTCTCATAAATCAGTCAACGAACATGCCACTTTTTTCATTAAGGGGCATATCGCTGCAGATAGTGACGAATATGTTTTGCGACACTCTGCAAGTCAGAGCGTATCTTTTATAGCAACCAGCTCAGACGGCACAGAAAAGAAATTCTTTAATGGTCTTGTTGAAGATGTGGATATTTTCACTGAAAATGAAATGCGAACGCTTACGCTCAGCCTTGTGTCGAAAAGTACATTGATGGATATTGACGATGAAACCCGCACATTTCAGAATTCCTCAATGAAATACCAACAGGTTACAAAAATCATGGAGGAAAAGAACAGCAAATTTGCTTTTCTATGGCCAGAGCATGGAGACAAAAATATTGGCTCAATGATGGTGCAATATAGAGAAAGTGACTGGCAGTTTGCTAAAAGACTTGCAGGTCGGTTAGGTACGGTTGTAGTTCCAGACTATCAACTAGACAATCCGTATATATCCATAGGCGTTCCCAAAAGAGCAGCGAAAAAAGATATTGATTTTGTATCATATTCGATTAAAAAAGACGTTCAGCTATATAGGGATAATAAAGCTAACGGGAGTGGTGGATTTTCTGAACACGATGCGGTTTGCTATATAGTAAAATCCCGCGAAATCTTTGACCTCTGCGACCCAATCCCTTTTCTTGGAAAGACATTGTATGTATATGCAATCGACACAAAATATGATGGCGATGAGCTTGTGCATCAGTACACTCTCAAAGAAAAAAATGGATTTTACACTAAAAAATTATTTAACGAGACACTAATTGGTGCTTCGTTGCGGGGAACAGTTAAGGAAATCCAAGAGGACAAGGTTCGCGTCACAATCAGTAATGATGTTAAGCAATCAAAGCATAAATGGTTTCCGTATGCGACGCCATTTTCACAACCAGACGGCTACGGCTGGTATTTCATGCCCGAAATAGGTGACGAAATACGATTGCAGTTTCCCAGCGAAAAAGAACACGATGCCTATGTTTCAAGTGCGGTACATATTTCTCATGGCAACCGTCAAGACCCAGAAACCAAATATATACGCACAATTTACGGACAGGTTATCCAGTTCGACCCCGAGCAAATCTTGATTGATGATGGTGCTGGCTCAAGCATTACTTTAAGCAAAGAACAAGGTATTTCTATGAATACCGATAAAACGATTACTATTGATGCTAAGTCCGACATTACGATGTCAGCAAATGGAAAGGTAACTCTCGCGGGGCAAGGCGGTGTTGTGCTGCAAAAGAACAGTAGCGTTATAAACATTGCGGAATCAATCGACATTTCCTCCGAACATACGCGAGTGCAATAGTGAAAATCACCTTGGGAGATGATGATGTTGCCACTTGTAGTGGACTCAATTTTTCGAAAGAGCATGGATTCTTTATCGCTGTCATTCGATAAAGTTGTCCAAGATGCGCTCAATAAGTACAATGTGCTTGTTCAAGCTGGCGACAAATCCGAGCTATCGCATATTTACATATCTTTTTTACAAAGTAGCGTGCTCTGCAAGCTGCCTTGGTTACGCATTGATTTGTATGACGAAAACGGCCGTGCAGATGTAGTTGAATGCTATTCTGATTGGGATGTATCGGACATTGCTAAGAATTTATATGACAATGTAGCCATTGCCTCCAAACAAAGCGGCAAAACATCAGAATATGAAATCGAGCAGGCATGGTTAATAGAATCAGAATCTTATTATCAAGCTTTTAAGACGTATTTGCCGCAGATTATCGAAAAAAGTGGACTTTCAAAGACTTTAACGTGTCAATGGCATTTTGGTGAATACCTCGGAGATACAATGATTGTGTGGGAGAACATGGCAAATGAAATATTTTAGGCTACAACAAGATAACCGAATCCCCAACGCTGTGCTTTTGACGGATCTAAACAACATAGGTGGCTACCGTGAGGCAAGTGCAGGAAACCTTGACGCACTTGATGATGTTGTGGTCTCGTTTGTGAATTCCAGCAAGTTGAATTTTTATCCCGATGTTTTGAATAGACAGCTTTTTATGGTTAAAGATGCAGTTAAGGAAGTTTTTGATTTATTTTTGCCAGAGTTGGAGTATAAGAGGGCTTTTCTTCTTGATGCACCATATAACAAATATGAACGGTATTACATACCCGTTCTTGAAGCATTGCCCTGTCTTTCTGATAAAAGCACCATTGACCGTGGTAGAATAATTGATATTGTTTTGAAGCAAGAAGTAACAAAGGATAAATTTATTTTTAGTGTTTCTAATAATAAAGAGATCGCAACTATAGTGTGTCTCGATGCAGTTGAAGCAATTCTTAGGCGAAAAGCGGCTGGAATTAGAATTACACCTATATGTTTAGATTAAGCTTGCTTTTTCTCACGATTTAACAACATAATGGAGGGGTAACAATGGCGAAAAAGAATATTGAATATGTTGTTGATTCTGCACGTATAGTGTGCAAATGGGGTTCTGCTCCAACAAGACTAAAATCCGTAAGGAATTCAGAATTTGGCAATAATTTAGTGATAACAGAAAAAGATACTGGTATAATAAGTTTTGAGGGTAATTTTGGTCACTGTAAAAGGCGCAACGGTATGGCTTGTGTTATGCGAAATACGCCGCTTTGGTTTGACCCCGCAAAAGACATGTATGCTTCTGACGGCTCACTATTAATAACTA
>JAVBKP010000121.1:0-24569 GCA_031553975.1 Anaerovoracaceae bacterium
TAAACTGTTTCCAGGGGATTGTACTGAGTTTGTGGAAGATATACAAAAGGATATCAAGACGGCCACAGGCAAAGATGTAGAAGTCATGGTATATGGTGATGGCGCATTTAAAGACCCAGTTGGGAAGATATGGGAACTTGCAGATCCAGTAGTATCACCGGGCTATACCAAAGGGCTGGAAGGAACGCCTAACGAGGTAAAACTGAAATACTTGGCGGATAACGACTTTGCCCATCTAAGTGGTGAAGCATTAAAAGCTGCCATTTCTGAATATATTAGCAAAAAAGGTGAGAACCTAGGAGACGCAATGGTAGCCCAAGGCACCACACCAAGACGTCTTACAGATCTAATCGGTTCATTATGCGACCTGACATCGGGGAGCGGAGATAAGGGAACGCCAATTGTTTATATTCAGGGGTATTTTGACAACTATACCAAAAAATAGTATTGATTAAAATAGAGAAGACGCTAGGATTTGGTCTAGCAGAAAATAACATTAAATATTGAAAGGCAAACAATGAATTCGATTTCCAAATTTAAAAATAAAGTGATTATAGCAATATTTTGCGGTGGCCTAGCCACCGTTTTTGGATTGAATTTAATCTTACCAGACAAGGCATTCTCTGAATCAGAAAACCGAATACTCTCTGGTTCTCCAACATTTTCAATGGAGAAATTGAAAAATGGAGATTTTGGCAGGGCTGTAGATGAATATATTTCAGATCAGTTCATAGGAAGAGATGCTTGGATTGGGGTCAAATGGTACGTGGATCAAGTGGTGGGACGAAAAGAAACCAATGGGATATATGTGGCAAATATAGATACACAAAGTGGACACTATAAAGGCCTAATACCAAAGTTGGAGGTGACAAGTCTCAACAAGAATATGGACAGAAATATTGCCGCAGTCTCTGGATTAGCCAATAATATGGACATACCTGTCTATGTAGCATTGATTCCCACAGCGGCTGAGATTTGGGAAGAAAATCTGCCCTATGGTGCGCCCAACCAAGACCAAGAAAAAATGATTAGCCAAATATATGACAAAATTTTAACGAGTACGGACAAAGCAACTGGCGGGACAAATATAGATGTTTATACAATACTAAACCAACGCAAAGATGAAGACATTTATTACCGCACTGACCACCACTGGACTGTGGACGGAGCGCTTTATGGGTATAAAGCCATTATGGGCGCCATAGATGTTCCCATGATTGACATACCTGAAAGTGAGCTAATATACGTTCAAAATAAAGAGGCTGGGGCAGCGTTATTTGCGGGGACTTCTCAGTCCAAAACGGGAGCGAGAGACATTGACTTAGATAGAATTAAATTCTGGACAGGCACCAAAGCCCAAGTGTTTGTTGACAAGGGAAAAGGGCTAGAGCCGTGGGATATGTATGACCAACAGGCTGTGGAGAAGAAGGACAAATACGAGTTTTTTCTCGGGGGGAATTACCCATTGGTGCTGACAAAATATACAAAGGCGCCTAGCAAAGAGAAAATCATAGTGATAAAAGATTCATTTGCCAACAGTATGATTCCATTTTTGGGAAATACCTTTGCAGAGGTACACGTGATAGATCCTCGTTTTAACAAAAAAAGTATAAGCGAATATGCCCGCGAGAATGGTATCGACAAAATAGTCATTATGTACGGTGTGCAAAACTTCATATCTGATTCCAATATAGCCACTTTACGCTAAAAACCGCCGTTAGGCGGTTTTTTGTTAAACCCTATCCGCATTATTTAACATAGAACGTAAAGTTCCGTTTGCTTCACCTGCTAAATGCGTTCTCTCGTTGATGCCTCCTAGAGAAGTAGATTTTTTCAAATCTTTCAACTCTTTGCGCACCGCCGCGGCTTTTTCGTCTCGGGCGTTAAGTAAATCTAAAATATCTTCTTCTTTAACAGAATACTTGGATTTGATCTCAGTGACAATGTTGTGTTTGAACCCATAATCACCCAATGCACGCATGCCGCATTTGAAATAGACCCGTACCATCCCTTTGTTGTTTTCCAGCTTTAAAACCTTGATTTGCCCCACCTGACCAGCAGTACTAGGGTGAGTGCCACAACAGGCACAACAGTCCGCAGGATCCTTTTCATCACCCACACATACAATGGAAATATTCTCTTCTACTGCCAATTCTTTCCGCAAAGGTAGATGGTCCGCATCCGATTTTTTATCATAATACCCTATAGTCACTGGCGCATCCGACCAGATCACCTTATTGGCATCTAGCTCTATTTGGCGCCTATCTAGGTCCTCTGCTTTTAGCCCCTCAGAACGCGTGCCGCGAAAATCTATATCAATGGTTACTTGATCATTTCCTAATCTAAAACCTCTATTGACACCACCATATGTTTTATGAAAAATCCCGGACAGAATATGTTCACCACAGTGGTTTTGCATATGGTCAAATCGTCTATCCCAGTCAATGGCGCATTCTACTTCTGTACCAATGGTATACGTTAATGGCATCACAGACAAATCTATCTGGTGATACACCACATCTTCCTTTTCAGACACGTGAACCACTTGATATTCACCTATGGTGCCTAGGTCGCAGGGTTGTCCACCCCCCTCAGGATAAAAAGGGGTTTTGTCTAAAATAATCTTATCTTCTACTATATCTAAAATTTTGCAAGCAGCTGCTTTTAGATACATATCATTTCTATACAATCTTGTACTTTTTTGCATACTAAATCTCTCCTCTTAAAACCCATATTTATACAATTGTGTTATAAAATCACTGGGAACTCATCTTTGCTGTCCAGTAGGTTTGCTGATACTGGATAGTTCCCTAATTATACCACTCTACATGGATTGCTACAAGTCAAAATCTAGATTATCACAAAGTTATCAACTGGTAACTGTGGATAAAATTAGCGGTAGTTTATATTGAAATTTGAGTAATTGTGTGGATAAATGTAAATCATATCCAAAAAGTTATCCACAGGGTTAAGAAATAATTAACCACTACTGTTAATCTAGTGTTTCTGAGTATCGTCAAAATTCGATATGACTAAATTTTCAATATTTTCATTGAAGTTTTTTCCAGTTTGCTGGTGATTATATTTTTCTATGCCCTTAAATATACTGACCGCAATCTTGTATTGATAATCTTTATCCTGTAGGAGTTTTTCTTCGGTAGGATTAGACAAGAACCCGCATTCCACCAAGGCTATAGGGGAGGTAGGCTGTTTAAATATATATACCTGATTCTTTTTCATTGGTTTTCTAGCCTTTTCTATGTCTAACCCCTCGGTCAGATTGTCTTGAATCAATTCTGCAAGAAGCTGACTTTTTTCCCGTATCTGCTCATCTTGCTCTGAGGGGTAAAAGGTTTGAGCCCCTTTACAAGAACTGTCTTGGGGAAAACTGTTCAAGTGAATACTCACTGTGACATCGGCTCTTTCTTTGTCAATCACCTTCTTGCGCTCAGCTAGATCTTTCATTTTACGGCTACGTATGCTACCGTCATCACCGCCAAGGCTTATATCAGAATCCCTAGTCAAGATCACCTTCCACCCATTATCCATGGCTATTTGGGCCAGGGTTAAGGCTATACTTAGATTGATATCCTTTTCAGATATTTCATTTTGACCGACGGCACCGCCGTCGATGCCGCCATGGCCAGCATCGATGACAAGCGTTGGTTTTATGATGCCCACCTTTGCAAAGTTAACACTGGTCAGCAAAACAAAAATCAAACATATACATAACATTGGAATTACAAGCTTTACAACTCTTTTCATACTAAATACTCCTTGCTTTAGGACGGGTACATCTATTTCACTTGGGGACGGTTCTAAATGATTGCTCATCATTTAGAACTGTCCCCAATGACGTACAGATAAAACATAATATGAAAACAAGTGTACAAACATGTATATTTTTTGCAAGATGGTACACAATAGTGAGAAATATAATTTGGGAGGATTTGCCATGGAGAGAGTGCGTGTGAGAGAAAATAAGAGGGGGAGAGGGGATTATAAATCATTGATAGTAATTGGAATTACCCTTGTCTATGTGACCGTGGTCATGTCTATTAGTAACGTGACACTAGATACATCATTGGGTGTTTCAGATCAGGTGGGCGATGAACTTGCAGTTGCCACCAGTGTTATGTCTCAGGATATGACAACACTGACCGAGGATGCAGTTGATAACTTTGCACTTGTGTACTGCAAAAAAATACTTAACAAGGACGAATATGAGTTGACTATGGAGAATAGAGCCAAAGTGGAGCGGGTGCTTAACGCCATGGGGGCGAGCAATATTGAGAAACTAAACAAAGCCACCTTCTCAGGCGATGCCGAAAAGGTGGTAACCACTGTAAAACAGCTTGTTGATGAAAATTTTGGGTGGGAAGAAACGGCTATTCTTCAGTCGCTATAACAAATTCAAAAAAATCTTCAAATTCGCTTAGTATGAACTCATATACGATGGGAGACTTGAACTCGAATCGATCCTCTAGCATTAAATAAGGAGACAAATTTTTCCCAGCTAGGCGGTCTTCGAGTTTTTTGATTGTAGTTTCTTCGTAGGCAGCTACTATAAGTTGCCCTAATTCCGTCAGGTAGTATAGACCAGCCACATCGTGGTTAAGGCGAAAATTCTTGCTTTTGACATGGCTATTGTCGGGGTTGAACTGTATGAATAGGGTGCCCATTTCATACGGGGTCTTCGCGAAAGATAAAGCGTAATTCAAAAATGCAGGGAAAAAATCTTCTAAATTCAAAACCTCATACACCGTAACAAATTCTGACCGCATGAGCATAAGCGCGGCCTCAGTTTGGGTTATGTGCAAAGTGGAGGTAGTTCTAGCCCCCAAAATTTGCCACTCATAATGGTATTCCTTTAATATAATCTCTGTGACTATTATGGAAAACCCCTGACTTGCTTCGATGAGGGATTCGCATACATAAGATATTCCATTGGCATCTTCCATTTCATGAATAGAATTTTTGTGAAGTGTAGCCGGTTTTCCTAAATATGGTGCCAAAGGCCTACCACCAGACAAATATTCCACAGCAAGAGTATCCCTAGCGAAAGAACGCATGAGGAAGTAGTTGATTTGTTCGTAGATACTCTCGATGGGTTTAGACATTTTTTTCATCATAGAAAAGGTGCTTAGGTCTAAATCTACAGGCTCCAGCAGAAAATCAAATTCATTTTTATTATCAGGAAGAGGTTTTTCAAACTTTTCATTGTATGTTGAAAAATGATGAACAAGAAAACGTGCTTCTTCTTCACTTATAAAATTCTTTTTGCTACCCAAACCACCAATTAAAGTGTTTTCTAGGGTCAGTAACTGTAACGGATCATCCCCAGATATGCTGTTATAATTCTCTAACCCAAATTCTTCTGCATCAAAGTAGAAAAACTGGTTAAAAGTAGAGTTAGTAGACTTTCGCTTCCAAGTAATAGAAAGCACCACCACGCCCATCAGGCGGGTGTCAGTCACGTAGGCAGATACAAATTTAAGGTTGTCACGGTTAGCAGACTGCATTGCACCAGTACCATGAATCACAGTAAAATTTCTGTTCATATGCCCTCACTTTCATAATTATCTACATTTAGTATACCCCATTTTGAAAAAATGTGCTAATATAAGTTCAGAAGAATTTGTTAAGTGTACGGTATTGCCATAAGGAAGGAAAAGTCAAATGACACAAAAGGTTAGAAAAGCAATAATACCAGCGGCAGGGCTAGGGACTAGATTTTTACCAGCTACAAAGGCGCAACCCAAAGAGATGCTCACCATTGTGGACAAACCCGCTATTCAATATATAGTAGAAGAAGCTATTAACTCAGGCATTGAGGAGATTTTAATCATTACAGGTCGTAATAAAAAAAGTTTAGAAGATCATTTTGATCGCGCTGTAGAGGTGGAACTAGAGCTGATGGAGCGAGGCAAAGAGGATTTACTTAAACTAGTAGAAGATATAAGTGAAATGGTAGATATTCACTATATTCGTCAAAAATCACCTAAAGGCTTAGGACATGCCGTGTCCTGCGCCCGTACATTTGCAGGGAATGAGCCGGTAGCGGTAATACTTCCAGATGATATCGTAGATGCCGATATACCTTGCCTAAAGCAACTGATAGACAAATACTATGAATGCGGTGCATCGGTATTAGGCGTGCAAATTGTGCCAGACGAGGAAGTGTCAAAATATGGAATCGTAGATGGCAGCCTTGATACAACCGATGGCAGTGGTAGAACGTATAACGTAAAGTCCCTTGTAGAAAAACCAAAGCTAGAAGTGGCACCATCCAACGTGGCTGTCATAGGACGATATGTGATATCCCCAGAGATATTTGAAATACTTGAACACACTGCGCCAGGAGCTGGTGGGGAAATCCAGCTCACTGACGCATTAAAAAAACTAGCCACTAGGGAGGATATGAAAGCCTTCGTGTTTGAGGGTAGACGATTTGATGCTGGTGATAAACTAGGATTTTTGCAGGCTACTGTGGAGTTTGCACTGAAAAGGCCAGATTTAGGACCAGAATTCAAGAAGTATTTAAAGGGACTTATTTTTTAGATCCCATTTTCTTCTTTAATGAATAACTTGCTAGTGCCACAGCCAATGCCATGCACACAAGTCCGAATATATATGGTGCGCTCATTCCTGATTTTACCTCGCTTTCTTTGGGTGCCTCAGTGATTTCTTTTAATGGAGACAGACCCACTTCTTTTGCCAATAGCTGACCGTCATTTGATAAAATATAGTCCATCATTCGTTTGGCGAAATCAGGTGTATCATCTTTTCTAGTCACCATATAATAGTTTACAATACTTGGATAGGTATTGTCCATAATCGTTTTTTGTGACGGAGAAATACCGTCTATTTTTAGAATCTTAACCTTATCGCTGGCATGCATTTTTGTGGCATAGTAGTATACGGAGTAGCCTATACCGTTTTGGGCATTCTCGTCGAATTCTGCTATGACATCAATTAAACCTTCCATGGTAGAGATCAGCTGCGCTGTTGGGGGTTTTGCCAAAGTTCTATCTTTCATGAACACATTTTCCATGATGGTTTGGCTACCTGAGTTTTCATTTCGCTGATAGGCTATAATAGGCGCATCAAGACCGCCAACTTCTTTCCAGTTGGTTATTTTACCTGAGTAAATATCCTTCACTTGGTCCATTGTCAAACTATCCACAGGATTATCTTTATTTACCAAAAATACAAATCCCTCCTTTGAAAAAGGCGCCACATCAAGGACTACACCAGCAGCAGAAGCTTTAGTAAGAATCTCTTTAGAAGGTTCCGTTACGAGAATCAAGTCCTTGGTTTTTGCAATGAGGGCCTCATACCCCGGTATGGTGTTGGAGTATTCCACGTATTCCCAGCCATAAAAAGACCCTTCGAGATTGAATAGATTTTTGACTAAGGCATCTACATAAGGCTGTGTGGCAAGAGAAGCATCAAACTTTTTCAACTCTTCCAATGTGAAAGGGTCATTCCCTAACTCTTTTTTTAGCTCACGTGCATCACTGGCGGATAAATCAATTTTTGCTGTTGAAATCCCAATTAAATCCCCATTGTCATATACGGATAATCCCAAGGCTTTTGCTACTTCAAGCAACGGAAAGTGTGTGGTTCTTTGGTCATTCGGCCAAGGTTTACATGGAACACTTAATGTTACATTTTCTATAACAACCTTGCCAAGCTTCATATCAAATCTTGTGACCACTGCCTCTTTGGAATCAGGTTGAAGCCTAATGGAACTCATGCCACAACCCACTTCATAGTAAAGACTATTATCCTCCTCCCAATTCGTCTCACTTCCATTTTTAAAAGTGCTGCTAAAAAATGTATTGTTGGCGTATAGTATGTCATTGTCAATGATAACAGGCTCACCTTGGTATCTGTTCCAAAAGGATATTTCACCATTGACTGCTCTACGTTGCCCTCCTTTCACGAAAAACAATGTATCAGGTGAAGCACTTTCCTTTAGATTGGATGCTGGTGCATACTGAGGTCCATCATAAGGCGTGGCACTGTTGATATCAACATATACGTAAGAAACCGAGTCTTCTCCTGTTTTGGACGCAGGACCTGCTTTTGTGTATACAGTACCGTTCCAAAAACTAGATTGGCTTTCGCCTGGGGTATTGTATTTTGCAAATGTTTTACCATTTTTGTCAATAAAGGTAAGAATGTCTGCGTTTAGCACATAGGCAAAATCATTGGTTGCACCGCTAGATTCTGGGTATTTAAACTGCTTTAGTAGTTTCAAGTTCTTATCATAAAGGTCAACATCATACCCCTTGGTTGCCATGAGCAAATGCATAGTAGACGGGTCATTCCAGTCAAGGGACTGATTTTGCGCATAAATGTAATCATAAATAGGAGGTATGACATAATTGCCATTTTTATCAACCACAGATGATTTATAGCTTCCATCTACTGGATCATTCATGTTAACATTAAAGTAGCCTGGAAAAATTTGAGATGAGCCACCCATGCCCATACCCATATCGGCATAGATTCTAAAATCCACCCCCCGGTCCTTGCCATTGGTGCGGATATAGCTCTTATTTGTTAGCAGATTATAATAGTAGAATGTTTTTTCTGAGAGTGCAGCTACCTGCATGCCAAAATTAAAAGTTTCAATAATATTGCCGTCAATATCGCAAACAAGAGTAGGGTTAGAGTGGCTACTGCTCATAACGATTACATCACTTTGAATTGATGCATAATAATCAAATGGAACATCAATCTTTCTCGTGCCATCTACTGACATCAAAGCAACGGGCATATACCCCGCGCCTTGTAGGAAGACAAAAGGGATGTTTTTAATCTTTCCAGCATAGCTCACTAGGTACGGCAAGGTTTTTTCGAGAGTAAGAGTTTGATCAAATATATCTGTGGTAGCGCTTAACAAACCGCCTACAATAGGGTCATACACATAATCCCGAGAGGCAAAATATTTATTTGTCTGTCTATCATACTCTATTAGTTCATAGGTTCTATTTAATAAAAATTTTCCGGAAGTGTCAATAATTTGATATTTATTCTCGCTCTGCACCACAATGGCTTTCCCACCTGAAAAATCTCGGGTGTCAATAAAAATAGGCGGAATAATGAACTGACCAGAGGTATCAATATAGCCAGACAACCTACTGACAGACGGCCGTGCGGAGGCAAGACCCTCGTGAAAAAGTCCTGTGGATGCGAACTGAGATGGAATCACTACTTTTCCATTAAGATCAGTAAATCCATATCGCCCACTTGGGTAATCAGAAAAGGAGATGAGACCTTCACTCACGCCATTGGTATAGCCATCTATACGAACAATTTTTGGATAGGTTTGAGACTGTATAGCAGACGTAGAGGAGGCAGCCATAATAGGCATGCTAGTGATTAGTAGTGAAATAGCCAAAACAGTCGAAAAAATTTGAAACCGAAACTTATTCATGATAACCTCCTATGAAACTATTTTATAGTGAATTAGACGAGAAAAACGGCAAAAAGTTTCATTACTTAACCCAGATTCTCGCAAATCTTTGCATAAATTTTCAGGTTCAGCATTGACAGAAACTTTCATGCAATATATAATGAGTTTACAGGAATCATCCTGTATTTACAACTGAATACTTACCTTATCAAGAGCGGCTGAGGGAATAGGCCCTGCGAAGCCCAGCAACCTAACACGATGAACAATCGGTAAAGGTGCTACGTCCTACGGATTTATCCGGAAGATGAGGATTTAATATATGATTAAAAACCTCTTCCAACGGAAGAGGTTTTCTTTTACGCAGACAGCGCGAAAGCTCATAAGAAGGTAAGTGGAAAGAAAGGAACATGCATATGGCAATGAGAAAACTATTTACGTCTGAGTCAGTGACAGAAGGTCACCCAGACAAGATGTGCGACCAGATATCTGATGCGATTCTGGATGCAATCCTGGCAAAAGACCCTATGGGGCGTGTTGCAGCTGAGACCACGGTGACAACAGGACTAGCTTTAGTAGTTGGTGAAGTAACCACCAACTGCTACGTGGATATTCCGGCTCTTATTAGAGAGGTTATCACAGATATTGGATACGATAGAGGAAAATACGGATTTGACGCAGAAAACTGTGCCGTGATCACATCTATCCACGAACAGTCTCCAGATATAGCCATGGGCGTAGACAAAGCCCTAGAGCACAAAGAAGGTAGCATGAAAGATGACCTAGATACTGGTGCTGGGGACCAAGGGATTATGTTTGGTTATGCATGTAACGAGACACCAGAGTTAATGCCTATGCCAATATCTTTGGCCCACAAATTGGCTAAGAGACTTACAGATGTAAGAAAAGACGGAACACTTAACTATCTAAGACCGGATGGCAAGACACAAGTAACGGTTGAATATGATGGAGATGCAGTTAAAAGAGTAGATACAGTGCTTATTTCTTCTCAGCATGCTGAGAGTGCAACACAAGAGCTAATCAGAAAAGACATCATAGAACACGTAATCAAGCCAATTATTCCCGCAAACCTAATTGATGATGAAACTAAAATTTATGTTAACCCAACAGGTCGTTTCGTAATCGGTGGGCCTAAAGGTGACTCAGGGCTAACAGGAAGAAAAATCATTGTTGACACATATGGTGGATACGCTCGTCATGGCGGCGGCGCATTCTCGGGCAAAGACCCTACAAAGGTGGACAGATCAGCGGCGTATGCTGCTAGATATGTAGCTAAAAACATTGTGGCGGCAGGACTAGCTGACAAATGTGAAATTCAATTGGCCTATGCTATTGGAGTAGCAAAACCAATGTCTATCCTAGTAGATACATTTGGAACTGGCAAAATCGAAAATGATAAAATTGCAGAAATCGTAGAGAAAAACTTCGACCTAAGACCTGCGGCTATCATCAAAAATCTTGACTTAAGAAGACCAATCTACAGACAAGTGGCCGCCTACGGACACTTTGGACGTACCGACATTGATGTGCCTTGGGAAAAAACAGACAAAGCAGACCTTCTCAAAAAAGAAGCTGGATTATAAACCGTTGTACTAAGCTAAATTGAAAACAGGCAATGCCAATATGATGTTGGCGTTGCCTGTTTTTTGGCGTGCTGTTTTAGGATATGGATTAGCGCCTGAAAGGCAAGTTTTTTATGTATTGGATGTTTTTACCCTTTCCGATAGTCTTGATAGCGCCTTTGTTAAGAAGCTGCTTCAACCACCTAACCGCCATTGGTTGGGAGATACCTAGTTCAGTTTCGACGTCTTTGCGCACAATGCTGTCAGTTTTGTCAAACATAGATAAGATTTGTTTCTCACGCTTTGAGTAAGGCAACGTAGATTGATATATACTCGCGGGCTCGTTGATTTTATCCACGTGCTTAATATCTATGCGTTGCAAGGGATTATTTTTGTATATGCTTTCGGTAGCTTCATTTATGTTTGGAAGTGTGACCTTAAATGCATTCTCCGTTATTTCAAATTTGGGCTGTATATGCTGCGTGCTGTAGCTTTTTATGATTTTCTGTATGCCGGTACCATACGCTTCAATCAGACTGAGTCTGTAAAAAACAGTGGCTAGCTTTTCGTTTCTTGCCATGGATACACCCATCATAATATCGTCTCGGGAAACTCCTTTTGGAAGACCACCGATTGATATGAACTCTATGCGGTCGTCAAAAATACTAATCAATATACTTGCGCTAAATCCATAATCTCTGTGAATAATAGCGTTGAGAAGTGCCTCGCGGACAGCATCTGGTGGGTAATCTCGGGTATCTATTCGATATAGGCCTTCTACTTCCGCGCGAATTCGATTGTACCTGTCAATAAAGTCGTACACTTTGTTGAGTTGATCAAATAAAGATCCCTCAAACTCTCGTCTATCCCGAAAAATAGTTTTTTCTGTTCCTTGAAATACGGCAACCTTAATCGTGTGAGTGCACTGGTCAGACAATAGTAGGCCAAGGTTTGTATAAACACCGTCAGAGCTGGTTATTTTTAGCGATTTCTGCTCACTAGTGCCAAAGGGGATTTTGCGCACCGAAAATTCATTTTCTGCCTGAGCAAAAGTCAAAGATTGATGAATAGATCTACTTTCATCGTATTTTTCACCGTCTGTTTCTTTGATCATTTTTAGAATCATAGTTTCGGTAGCAGGGAAATTTGAAGGTCCTTTCCTTATGTAGACACCTTCAGGCCGGATACCTTTTGATGCTAAATAGTAAGGACAAGAAGTTCCTTTTTTAACGGTTAATTTGACAATTGACGCCGTTTGAATCATCTCAACTTCGTAGTCAACTAGGAAAGTCACATCTGGCTTAATGTTGTCTCGAAGCGCATTTGCGAGTTGCAACATGACACTGTCGACATTTTTTATGCCAGCTATACTGCCGTCGTCATTTACACCAACATAAATAACACCATCGTTTGTGTTGGCGAAAGCAACTACACTTTTTTTAATATCTTCGACATATTCTCTTTTCAACTCTACTGTTTGACCTTCTAAAAAAACCATATTGTACCTCCCCAAATTGCATGTCTGTGTTAAATATTCTAATACATAAAAGTGATTAGAATATTACAATATGTATTCTAATCATATTGTAATATATATTAGCTAGAAATGCAAGCGCGATTTTTAACTGCACCGCGAAGATACCTGCTGCATATCATGGTATACACCCAAATTTTAATTAAGGGAGTAAACCATGATTTCTTTAACTATAATCGCTTTGACGATTTTTATATTATGTTTAGTCACGGGAGTGATTTGCTTTGTCTGGAGACTTTTATTTGGTAGAAGACAGGAGCGGAATTGTTGCTACCAATGCAAATGCCCGCCTGCAAATTGCCGGTGCGAACCGGTACATTGCAACTGTGCCAGCCAGTGCGAACATCATCACCAAGATAAAAAAAAAGAACCTTTTTCTGGAGAAGAAAGAAAAAGGCAAATAGAAATAGACCAATAGAGGAAATAGCCAAGGAATTTGGCTTTGAATACGACCACTATCAAGATATTTTTTATTCTGCACTAGATGCTTGGCAGTACAAGGCAGGATATTGTGATGCCTATGATGAAGCAGCGGCACCACTTTCGATGATTGTTGACTGTGAGCCTATACGATTTGATTATGATGGCAAAAAATGGTTAATAGAACTGTGGAAAGGCCAGTATGGCATGAGCTGCGGCGCCGAGATTGGTGTATACAATATACAAGACCAGGAAGATGACAGAGACTTTATGGATGCGTTTGATCAGCGACTGTACGCTTGCGCGGACAAAGAAGACTGGCTTGAAATGCGATTCACACTTTATAGAGGCGGAAGGGTATTCCTCCAACGAGATCAGCGTCACTGGTGGCTTACAGGTTTTGCACTGGGAGAATTCGCTAATCCAGATGACCTAAAACTAGAGGTGGTCATAACACTGAAAGACGAGGAGATGAAGAGGGCTTTCGTTGCGGCATTAGAAGAGCTTGGATACACAAAGGGACGATATCATGAACAAGGGCGAAGTGTTGCTATTATTTATGAAGCACCGCTATCAGAGCAACCTTTTACACGAACAAAAATAACAGATGAAATAACCCAATTTAAAAACAAAGAACTTTGCGAGTTATATCAAAGAGTAACCCTTGATGGCGAAACGTCGCTGGAAAAGCTTGAAATATTACGTGCAGAGCACCCGACAGTATTTGACAATGCGTTGAAGATTGGAAATCGATATGAACGTAAATAAGAGAATAAGCAAAGTCTATAGGAGTTCACCTGTGATAGAGTTTGACGACAAGAGCAGATTCGTATTCATGAGTGATGTTCACCGAAGCAACGGAAGCACTGCTGACAATTTTATCCCAAATCAAAACATTGCTGTGGCGGCGCTTAGGCATTACTATACTGAGAAATTCACCTACGTTGAACTAGGGGACGGTGATGAACTTTGGATGAACAAGAACATGAAAGATATCAAGTATGCCCATCGTCCAGTATTTGAACTATTAGAAAAATTCAAGCAAGAAAATAAACTTCATGTCATTTTTGGGAATCATGATATGAAGAAAAGAAAAAACCATGATGTGACTGAGGGTATTGTACTAAGGCACAAGAATGCGGGTCAAGATATTTTGCTAATCCATGGACATCAGCCAGATTTTCTGAATTATGACTTGTGGAGGCTAGCTAAGTTTTTGGTTAGATATGTTTGGCAGCCACTGAGTCTTATTGGCATCAAAGACCCTACCAGCGCCGTAGATAGTGGAAAAAAGAAAGAAAGAATATCCGACGTATTTACCAAGTGGGCAGATGATAACAACTGCATTGTAGTAGCGGGACATACGCATCACTCTTTATTTCCTGACCCCGAGGAGTCAAAGTTTTTCAATGACGGGTGCTGTGTTTATCCTAGATATATCACAGCTATAGAGTTGGCAGGTGATGAGCTCACATTGGTAAAATGGTGTATAAAATCAAGAAGTGACGATGTACTATATGTGGCTAGAGAGATTATAAAGGGTCCTGCACCTATACACTGGTACTGGCAAGAGCAACAACAGTATTCTGAATTAGCTCTTTCCTAGAAGAATCCAATATGCGATAGGTCTCTACAAGTCGTAATTCTTCAGCACTTAAGGTTCTGATGCTAGCACCCTTTATCGTGTTGCACCTGCAAAGTGAGGGAGGCGCCATCAAGAGATGGTCTAAAGTCACATTGAAATAGTCAGAGAGCCATATCAAGGTGGTGTAATCAGGCATTCTCACACCACTTTCATATTTTGTGATTGCCGATGAACTGACATGCATAGCATCTGCTAGTTCGTTAACTTTAATTTTCTGTGATTTGCGAAGCAAGCGTAGATTCTCTCCAAAACTCATGTAAATTTACCTCCTATTTTGTGTCTAAGTTTTGCCGTGCTTTTCATTGAAAAGTACGGCAAAAAGGTATATAATTATTCTTTAGTGAAAAGAAAGGTTAACTATGAACATAAAAGTAGCTAAATTTGGAGGCAGCTCTGTAGCGGATGCTGCTCAATTTAAAAAAGTCAAAAATATCGTTGAATCTGATCCAAGTAGACGCTACGTAGTAGTATCCGCACCAGGGAAAAGATATGGCGAAGACAATAAAATAACAGATCTATTATATTTAAGCAAAGCGCATCTAGAGCATAATGTGCCTTTTGACCAAGTATATCAAGTGATTTGCGACAGATACATCAGCATCAAAAGAGACCTCAACCTTAGTACAAATATTGAGAAATATCTAGACGAAATAAAGGATAGGCTCTCTAAAGGCGCGACAAGCGATTATATTGCAAGCCGGGGAGAGTATATCAATGCCCTGCTGATGGCAGAATATTTAGGGTTTGATTTCATAGATACAGCAGGCGTTATTAAATTTGATAATAGAGGCAGATTTTTGCAAGAAGAGACCAATGAGGCACTAGCAGAAGAGCTAACAAAGCATGAAAGGGCCGTGATACCTGGGTTTTATGGCACATTTCCAGATGGGAAAATTAAGACTTTTTCGCGAGGTGGCTCTGATATAACAGGTTCAATCGTAGCCAGAGCTGCAAATGCAACAGTTTATGAGAATTGGACGGATGTATCAGGGTTTTTAATGGCAGACCCTCGGATCGTACCAAATGCTAAACCTATTAAACACATCACGTATAAGGAACTAAGAGAACTTTCGTATATGGGTGCGTCTGTTTTGCATGAAGATGCGGTCTTTCCTGTAAGGGCAGCAGATATTCCTATTAACATAAGAAATACCAACGAACCTGACAATCCAGGAACCACAATCGTGGGATATGCGCCTACATCAAGAGATTCTATTATTACAGGAATTGCTGGTAAACGGGGCTGTAGTATTATTGGTTTATACAAAAATATGATGAATTCAGACACTAGATTTATACAGCATATGCTTGCAATATTAGCGGATTATGATGTTATACCAGAACACATTCCATCAGGAATAGACACTATTTCTGTGGTGGTACCGACAAAACAACTAGTAGGTAAACTAGACGACATTTTAGAGGAGTTCGAAAAAAAATTAGAACCAGATAATATTGAGGTCCTAGATGATGTGGCCCTTATCGCCACAGTAGGCTATGGTATGAATAAAAAACTAGGTGTTGCTGCAAGACTTTTTCGCGCGCTGACTGAGGCTAGGGTAAATGTGAGAACAATAAATCAGGGTTCTAGCGAAATCAACATTATAGTGGGTGTGAAGGACAAGGACTTTGAGCATGCTATTAGTGCAATATATAAAGAATTTGTCGATCAAAATGAATAAATAGAAAAATAAACATATGGGATAAGGAGAAAAGCATGGGAATACTTGAAAAAATCTTTGGAGATTTAAATGAAAAAGAAGTGAAAAAAATTGAAAAGAGAGCAGAGGCTATTGTGGCGCTAGAAGAGGATATGGCAAAGCTGTCTGACCATGAACTTCGTGGCATTACCGTAAAACTCAAAGAGCGTATTGCAGGGGGAGAATCGGTTGATAATGTGCTAGTTGAAGCTTTTGCCGCCGCTAGAGAAGGCGCTTGGCGTAGTCTTGGAATGAAGCACTTCAAGGTACAATTAATTGGTGGCATCGCCCTTCACGAAGGGCGTATTGCTGAAATGAAAACTGGTGAAGGTAAGACTTTGGTTGCTACTCTGCCAACATATTTGAATGCACTCACGGGAAAAGGGGTGCATGTTGTAACTGTCAACGACTACTTAGCAAAGCGTGATATGGAGTGGATGGGCAAATTTTATACATTTATGGGACTAACTGTCGGCTGCGTTATTCACGGAATCACCACAGAAGAAAGAAGAGCATCCTATCAAGCAGACATTACCTATGGAACCAACAACGAGTTTGGGTTTGACTACCTCCGCGACAATATGGTGACATACAAAGAAGAGCTGGTGCAAAGACCTCTTAACTTTGCCATTGTGGACGAGGTGGACAGTATTCTTGTGGATGAAGCCCGGACCCCTTTGATCATATCTGGTGCAGGCGAAAAATCAACGGATCTATATAGCCAAGCCGATAGTTTTGTTAAAAAAATGCGAAGAGAAGAAGACTTTGTTGTTGATGAAAAAGAAAAGGGCATATCACTCACAGATGAAGGTATTGCAAAATGTGAGCGGCATTTTGATGTAGAGAACTTTGCAGATCCAGAAAATATGGAGCTAAACCACCATGTGATGCAGGCTTTGCGTGCCCACAATATTATGAAATTAGATGTTGATTACATTGTAAAAGACGGTGAAATTGTCATTGTAGACGAATTCACAGGACGCCTTATGTTTGGGCGCAGATATAGCGACGGGCTTCACCAAGCCATTGAGGCCAAAGAAGGTATGAAGGTTCGCAGAGAATCTAAGACTTTAGCCACAATTACCCTACAGAACTATTTCCGTATGTATAATAAACTTGCAGGAATGACGGGTACTGCCAAGACGGAGGAAGAAGAGTTCCGCGAGATTTACAATATGGACGTAGTGATTATTCCTACCAATAGACCAATCGCTAGACAGGACTTGCCAGATTCTATCTATGCCAAGACCAACTTTAAATTCAAGGCAATCGTAGATAAAATAGCAGAGCGCCACGAAACAGGACAACCTGTGCTAGTAGGTACTATTTCTATTGAAAACTCAGAGCTAATCAGCTCTTTACTTAAAAAGCGAGGCGTTAAACACAATGTCTTAAACGCAAAGCATCACGAAAAAGAGGCAGAGATTGTAGCGGAAGCAGGTAGATTAGGAGCTGTTACTATTGCCACCAATATGGCAGGTCGTGGTACAGATATTATCCTTGGTGGTAATCCAGAGTTTGAAGCCAAAAAAGAGATGAAAAAGAAAAGCTATGACGACCATACCATTTCATATGCATCAAGCCTTATTCCCTTAGATGACCCAGAGCTAATTGCGGCGAGAGAGATTTACAAAGAGCTATATGACAAATTCGTATCAGAAAGATCAGAGGAGCAAGCCAAGGTAAAAGAGATTGGTGGGCTTCACATCATTGGTACGGAGCGCCATGAATCAAGACGTATTGACAACCAGCTTCGTGGACGTGCAGGGCGTCAAGGGGATCCAGGTTCGTCCCAGTTCTTTATTTCCCTAGAAGACGAATTAATGCGTCTATTTGGAGGGGAGAGAATCCAGAGTATTGCCGAAAGATTAGGGATGAGTGAAGGGGAGCCGTTAGAAGCCAATATCCTTAGCAAGTCCATAGAAAACGCCCAAAAGAAAGTGGAGGGGCGAAACTTCTCCATTCGAAAATACGTACTTCAATACGATAATGTAATGAACAAGCAAAGAGAAGTAATGTATGGTGAGCGAAAACGTGTAATAGATGGTGAAGATGTGAAAGAGCACATCATGACCATGTTGTATGACCTACTAGACGAGCAGATTGCCAATGCCACCGCTGGAGCGAAATACCCTGAAGAGTGGGATTTTGACCTACTCAATAGAGGACTAAAGAGAATTGGTGATGTACCAAAAATAGAATATACAGACGAAGAAATCAGACGTATGGATATAGCAACCCTTCGAGAAGAAGTGGTGAAAAGCTTTGATGACCTTTATGCCCACAAGGAAGAAGAAATTGGCGCAGAGCAAATGCGTGAATTAGAGCGTATGATTATGATTCGTGTGGTGGACAACAAGTGGATGGATCATATTGACGCCATGGATCAGTTAAAACAAGGTATTGGACTTCGTGCCGTAGGTCAACAAGATCCTGCAAGAGCATATCAAAATGAAGGATTCGATATGTTTGAGCTGATGATTAGCAGCATCAAAGAAGAGACTGTTATGTTCTGCTTCCATGTGACAGTGCAGACGGACACCCAGAGGAAAAAGATTTTCACAGGCGGTGAAGAGCATAAAGCAGACTTTGATGGTGGTATGGATCCAGATATACCAGAATCTACACCAATACCTCCTAGAGAGCAAAAACAGGTGCCAATTGTAAAAGGCGAAACTATTGGTCGCAATGATCCGTGCCCATGCGGAAGCGGCAAAAAATACAAAAAATGTCATGGTGCAGAGGAGCAGGAATAAGAATGATTCAATTAGAACAGATAAAGTATGATATGAAACCAGTGGAAGAAGCTATAAGAGAGCTAGGAGGCTCTCTTTGACATACCTGATGCAAAAGAAAAACTAGCCAAACTAGAGGTAGAGAGCCAAGAAGAGAATTTTTGGAACGACCATGAAAGGGCTCAAAAACTCCTACAAGAAAAAAAGAGGATTGAATACAAAGTTAAAAAATATGAAGCGCTACGTCAAGAGCAAGAAGATACAATGACCCTAATTGGACTTGCACTAGAAGAAGAAGCAGAGGATATGATAGCAGAGATAGAGGAAACTTTTTACAAGCTAAAAACCGATGTAGAGGCTATGCGTATAGAGGTACTCCTCAGCGGAGATTATGACAGCAACAATGCCATAATCTCCATTCACTCTGGTTCAGGCGGATTGGACGCTCAAGACTGGGCAGAAATGCTCATGCGCATGTACCTAAGATGGGCAGAGCGCAAAGGGTTTAAGGTCCGTACATTGGATTTGCAGGATGACAAGGAGGGGGGCATCAAAAGTGCCACCTTCTCTATAGAAGGCGAGAATGCCTATGGCTATTTGAAAAATGAACGGGGCGTTCACCGGATTGTCAGAATATCGCCTTTTGATTCTTCTGGAAGAAGGCATACGGCTTTTTCTTCTCTTGATGTAATGCCAGAGATTGATGATAGCGTTCAGATTGACATTAACCCAGATGATTTGCGCGTAGATACATACAGATCTAGCGGTGCAGGCGGTCAGCATGTTAACAAGACAGACTCTGCCATTCGTATCACGCATTTACCTACCAATATTGTGGTGACCTGCCAGAATGAGCGTTCTCAACATCAAAATAGGGATGTGGCTATGAAGGTGCTTAGAGCTAAACTGATAGAACTAAAAGAGCGGGAACATAAAGAAAAAGTAGATGAGCTAAAAGGCGACTATAGTCAGATCACTTGGGGAAGCCAGATTCGTTCCTATGTATTCCACCCCTACAATCTCGTGAAAGACCATCGTACAAACGCGGAGATGGGAAATGTACAGGCCGTAATGGATGGTGACATAGATCATTTTATCAATGAAAAATTAAAGCAGGGGGTCACAGCCAATGACAATTAAGGCAGTAATGTTTGATTTAGACGGAACACTTCTTGACACCAACGAGTTGATCATTCAGTCTTGGATGAATGCATATAAGATATTAAAGGGCACAGAGTGGAATAGAGAAGAGATTATAGCAACCTTTGGCGAGCCGCTGATGTACACATTGGCCAATATATTTCCAGAAATAGACACAGACAGAGCAGCAGAGGTGTATAGAACATGGCAGGGAGATCATTTTGACGATTATATACAACTTTTCCCTGGTGTAGTAGAACTGTTAGAAGCCCTAAAATCCAAGGGATATATATTAGGCGTAGTGACGTCCAGACTTAGGCAGTCTTCCGAAAGAGGCCTAAACAAATTTGGAATAATGAAATATTTTGACTGCCTAGTTGCCGCTGATGATGGGACAAAGCACAAGCCAGATCCAGAGCCACTGCTGTTGGCACTTGATAAAGTTGGTGTGGAGCCGAAAGAGGCTATTATGATTGGCGACAGCATATTTGATATTGGATGCGCCAAGAATGCACAGGTTGAGTCTATATTTGTGGCATGGTCCGTGGCGCAGCCTGTGTTTAATGAAAAGACAAAACCAGGATTTATTGTACATAAAACAGAAGAGATAGTGGGAATCATAGAGCAATGCTAAATCTTTATTATAGTAGAGCAGATAAACAGCTAAACTGGAAAGACATGCTTGGCGTTGGTAGAACCATTGTGGTAGTGCCAGACCAGGCTACATTGCAAACAGAAAGAGATATTCTTGAAAGCCTCGGCGTGCCGGGGCTTATTGACATTGAGGCTATAAGCTTTTCAAGACTAGGGCACCGTATACTAACAGAGTGTGGCGGTGTGACTAAAAAATACGTAGACGAGCGGGGCCGTCATATGCTACTGGCTAAGATCATAGCAGAGCATAAAGAAGAGCTGAAGATATTTGGTAGGGCGGCTGGAAAACAGGCTTTTGTAGGCATGGTAGCGAAGCTGATCGGAGAGCTAAAGCAGTTTAACACCACGCCAACAGAACTTGCCTCTTTTGCACAAGATGAGAATAGTATTTTGGCAAGAAAGTTATCAGACCTTAGCATGATTTTTGGTCACTATGAAGATGAAATCAAAGGCAAGTATATAGATACAGAAGATGAAATTACTTTATACACTAGCAAAATAAACCAGGCAGAAATTATTAAAAATAGTGAAATTTGGATACACGGATTTGATTACTATACGCCTAAGACCTTGGGGATTATAGAAGAACTAGTCAAACGGGCACCCAATGTGAACATTACGTTATCCTTAAACCATGAGGTAGGCAGCTCCCATGACCAGGATTTATTTGCTGTAGGTGAAAAGGCCGCCTATAGGCTTGAACAGTTAGCGGCAGAAAATGGTATTAAAGCCAAGAGAATAGCCATAGAAACTGTCCGAACTATGCCAGAGGATTTGTCCCATCTGGAAAAACAGTTATATGCCTACCCAAGCATTCAATACGAAAAACCTTCTGAGAACGTTCAGATTATAGAATGTAGCAATTACTATACAGAGGCGGAAACCGTGGCAGCAAAAGTAATATCCCTAGTGAGAGATGAGGGATTGAGATTTAAGGATATTGCGGTTATTTGTAATGACATGGACATCAGGGGAAGTATACTGAAAAGAGTTTTCGGTAAACATGGCATATCGTTTTTTATGGATGAAAAAAGAAATATAATGCACAACCGATTCACTGGATTTGTGGTGGCTTTGCTAGGGGTTATCAACAGAGGATATCGCTATGAAGAAGTGTTTCAATTGCTAAAAACAGAAATAGTAGAGGGCATAGATAGTGAAACTGGAGAATTATCGCCAATCAACGATGAACGATTAGAAGATTTGGAGAATTACGCATTAGCGCATAAAATCGCCAGAGGCAAATGGAAAAAACCTTTCATATATGGCGGCAAGGACAGATATGGGAATATCAGTGAAGAGGCACAAGCAACACTAGCGGGGATTAACAATACAAGAGAAATATTTATGTCATTCATGCAGGAATTCGAGAATGCTATAAAGCCTTGCGATTCTGTACGTAAAAAAAGCACAGCCTTATATTATTTTTTGCGGGATTATGTGAGAATGCCTCACAAAATAGAAACGCTGGTCGAAGAGCTCAAAGAGAGACAACAATACGAGTATGCCCTAGAGATGGCCCAAGTATGGAATGTGATTGTGGGAACCCTAGGTCAAGCGGTGGAACTGGTAGGCGATATGGATGTGGACCTCGAGGTCTATACAGAAATGTTAATTACTGGGTTTGAGGCTGTAGAGATAGGAATTATTCCATCTACAATGGACCAAGTGATTGTAGGGACACTTCAGCGTACAAGGACAGGGAATATAAAAGCATTAATTGTGACAGGAGCCAATGATGGGGTCATACCAAGCGGGTCTAGCGATTCAGACCTCCTCCACGAACACGAAAAACGGGTGTTACTAGGTGAGAAGGAAGATTTGCTAAAGCTAGACAAACTACGCGCAGAAGAGGAGCAACTGGCCATATATCGCATGTTCACAGCCCCAAGTGAGAAATTGATATTGACATATTCCGTATCTGATATTGACGGCAGGGAAGCGAGACCATCCATATTGGTAGGGCGGCTAAGGACGCTACTGCCAAAGATTCAAGTGGAAAAAGACATTGTCAGTAGCGGCGATGATATGGAGCTACTAATAACAGGACAAGGCTCCATATCCTATGTGGTGGATAGGCTTCGGTCAGCTTTGGACGGACACCACCTTAGCCCATCTATGGCACTGGCCTACAACTGGATCAATAGTCAATCGCAGATTGGCGGTGCTAAAACGTCAACAATCAAAGAAGGCCTGTTTTATGATAATGAAGCTGGCAAACTGGCAAAAGAACAAGTCAATGCCCTGTATTCTTTTACTTTTAGCCCCTCTCAGCTTGAGAGTTTCTCAAGGTGTGCTTTCGCCCACCTGATGCGATACGGGGTGAAACCACAAGAAAGACGGGTATTTGAAATCGCATCACCTGAGTTAGGGGAAATATTTCACGATGCACTATTGCGGTTTTCGCAAGAGAGCAATGACAAAGACCTCTGGGAAGAGATGACGGACGAAAGCATAACCACTGCTAAGATTCATCAAATCGTAGATGATATCATTCAAGACTACAAAGAAGGAATACTCAGTGAGGGGTTAGGTGATGCATATAGGGTAGAAAGAATAAAACGGGTCTGTGCCAAGACCGCAAGGGCTGTGGCGGTGCAAGTCAGCCGAGGCATCGAGAGCTTTAACCAGTTTTATTTTGAAGCCATGTTCGGAAAATCGGGGATTTTTCCGGGAATAGACGTTCCGCTAGAGGATGGGAGAGTGGCATCTATAGAAGGCCGAATAGACAGAATAGACGTGTTTAATCGAGAGGGACAGTCATTTGTTAAGATTATTGATTATAAATCTGGTAGCGAGTCTTTTGATATAGAAGAAGCCAAAATCGGCTGGAAACTGCAATTAATGTTATATTTGCAGGCCGCCATGAAGGGTGTTGCTAGTAAAAAACCAAATCAAGAAGTGTTGCCCGCAGGAGTGTTTTACTTTGGGGTAGGGGATCCTACCGTTAGCATTGCTGAGAGAGAAAAAATGCAGGCAGAGATTCAAAAAAGCTTTAAGATGGACGGCGTGATTTTACATGATGACGATGTGATTCTGGCCATGGATCCCAAGATAGAAAGGTATTCCGATATTATTCCTGTAGTGGTATCCAAGAATAAGGATGGGTTTGAAGGCACTTCAAAGAGCAAAAAACAATTATTGGCAAAGGAAGAATTCGATCAGCTCATGGACACCATGGAGCAATTGACAGAGGGGCTTTGCAAATCTGTTGCAGAGGGGCAAATCAGCATAAATCCAAAGAAAGTCCACCACAATAAAAGTGCTTGCACATATTGCCAATATAAGTTTATCTGTGGTATAATATGCATTAACTAAAAGCGTTGAAATAATTCGATATTGCAGACTTGATATAATATAATTTGAATATTTGTCGAAGAGAAAGAGATATGAGTAATGTTAGCAGATAATTTTAATTTTCATAAGTTCATAGGAAGCATCAAGACAGAGTTTACAGAATTGGCAAAATTGAGAGGTCAAGCTTTTAAGTGTACTTTGTCTTCATCTACGCCCAAAATGGTAAGTGCCAACGAGAAGAGCATTCGTAAGATAATAGGAAACTTGATTAAAGATGCCTTTGAGGAAAATCCTAAGAGCGAAATTATATTTGAGGTATCAGCTATCGGCACTATTCTGCATTTTGAAGTTAAAATAGACGGAGATGTTAGAGATGTTCTAGAGATTCCGTTTGTCCTTGGAAAAGAAGTGCAAAACCAAGAAAAGATTGCACCAAC
>JAVBKP010000060.1:0-5987 GCA_031553975.1 Anaerovoracaceae bacterium
GGCGTCTTGGGCCATTTTTGCAATACCAAAAATACTATCTGCACCAGTGATGTGACGTCCATTCGCTTCTGCGATTATAAAATCAGACACAATTATACCTCCTCATACTAAAACGTTCATCAACATTGTATGTCGATGAAAACAATATATCAATTATAATTATATGATGTATATTGTATAATTACAAGTGCAAAGATGATAAAATATTAACATTAAACCAATTGTATAATAATAGATGAATACTTGAAGTTAGGAGAATGAAATATGCACATAAAGCAAATTCTAGTTATAGTAACCATTGCCTTTATTGGAAACACAGTTGCTACTAACATGCAATTACCAATACCAGGCACTGTACTTGGGTTAATCTTATTGTTTATAGCCCTTTTAACAAAAATCATTAAGCCACCACAGGTGGAGGACACAGCAAAATTCATTGTTGGCAATCTTTCTATATTTTTCATAGTGCCTACAGTAGGAACTATGCTGTACTTGGACTTGTTAGCCAGTCAACTGGTTCAAATCCTAGTGCCGCTATTTGGAAGTACCATTTTGGGAATGTGGGCAGCAGGCAAGGCTACAGAGCTTGTGATTCGCAAGAGCAAATCCAAGGAGGCGGGCAATGACTAACATAGACCAAGCTTTACTAGCCAATCCGTTTTTTGGGCTGATGCTAACACTTGGATGCTATGTGCTGGGACAGTGGGCATACAAAAAAACTGGTTGGGGCATACTACAATCCATATTGGCATGTTCCGTACTCATCATAGTAATTTTAAAGTTTTTAGGCATATCCTTCGAGGAATACCAAGCACAAAACCAAGTTCTTACATACATATTGCCTATTACAGTGGTAGCCTTAGCTGTGCCGCTATACAACAATTTGAAGACATTAAAAAAATATTGGTTGCCTGTGCTTGTGGGTATTGTCACGGGCACAACGGTGACAATGGCTACCTTGATCATAATAGCCAAAGCCATTGGAACAGATTATAACCTAATTATCTCTATGATACCCAAAAGCGCTACCAATGCCATAGCCATTCAAATATCAGACATCATCGGTGGTGTACCATCACTAACAGTAGTTTTGGTAGTAATCACGGGCACATTTGGCGGGACTTTTGGACCAGAACTTTTAACCCTTTTAGGCGTGAAAAACAAAATAGCCAGAGGCATAGCCATAGGATCAATAACCCATGCGGTAGGAACAGCCAGAGCATTTAGGGAGGATGAAGTGACAGGAACCATGAGTAGCCTTGCCCTAGCTATTACAGGAACACTTACGGCAGTACTAGCACCGATTTTTGTAAGAATTTTTTTGTAAGGAATTTTCAAGAACAAGTATAACCTCCGATAAAAGGGAAAGAATACCTTTAGGAGGTGACGAAAGTGAAAGAAAGAAGACTTATAGAAAATGAAGGGTTTTATGTAGTTTTATTTTTATGCTTTTGCGTTGTAGTAACTGCTACGGTTTTTGCGGTGAAAGCCAATGTGGACCGAATGGGTGCTAGGTATAACACGGGCACAGACATAGCAGATCAGCTAAACGATACAAAAGATGTAATTAACAGATTGCCAGCAGATGGGGTAGAGACCCAAGCCCCAGCACCAACACAGGTTACACAAAAGGCAATCGTGAACAGCAACCCGATATTTGTAAAACCCATTGAGACAGGCAAGTTACTTAAAGAATTTTCAGATAAGGAACTATTGTACTCAAAGACCCTAGACCAATATGCAATACACACGGGCATTGATATCGAGGCAAAGCTAGATACACCTGTGAAATCAATTGCAGATGGGACACTGGTAAAGGTCTACACAGATGACAAGTATGGCAACAGCATTTGGATTATGCATGCAGACGGTGTGATGACTAAGTATGGCAACCTAAGCACACTAGCGATGGTAGAAGAAGGTGACTTGGTACAAAAAGGCCAAGTGATTAGTGGTGTGGGCAGTGATGCCCTAATGGAAAGCCTGGATCCACCACATCTACACTTTGAAGTGCTAAAAGGCGACAAACCTGTTAATCCAAGCAAATATGTGAAGTATTAAAAAATCAAATGATTAGGAAAAATAAGAAATCTCTATTGGAACTGACCCAATAGAGATTTTTTTAATATTTCTAAAAAATGTTTAAACGCCCTATTGACTAAACCAGTCAACGAGAGTATTATTGATATTGACTAAACTGGTCAATGCTTGGAGAAGGAGGCAGTATGAAACCAATATACGAAAAATCAGCCATAACGCTTGAAATAGAAACCAAACTATTACAGCTAGATGGCGAAAAAAAACAAAGGATAATAAGTGCCGCCTTTGATGAGTTCACAAAGGGATATAAAAATGCAACTACAGATAATATAGTAAAAAGGGCGGGCATATCAAAGGGATCCTTGTTCCATTACTGTAAGACAAAAAAGAATTTATTTATATATTTGGTAGATACAGCCATGGATATGATTCTTTCTGAGTTCTTTACCAAGGGTGATTTAAAGGAGTCAGATGCGCTAAAAAGAATACAGGAAATGATCCTGACAGAGATGAAACTGGTGTCAAAATTCCCATCTATTATAAAATTTTTGACAGAACTATACATAGGTGACAATGGTGAGGCTACAGAATATGTAGATGAAAAGATGGGTCTGATCACGGTGGATTATATGGGAATGGCACTTGGAGGGGTAGATTTATCACTGTTTAGAGATGACATCGACCATGCAGAGGCACTGAAGGTGATCATGTTTGCATTTAGAGGATACGCTGAAAGTGAGGCGGATAGAATGAAAGCCACAGGGGACAAAGAACTGCACTATGACAAATACAATGAAGAAGTGAGCAAAATGAACGAAATTTTCAGAAGATGTTTTTATAAATAAGAAAGAGGTATTACAATGTCAACCTTATTAAAGCTCGAGGGTGTGGGCAGAACATATCACATGGGTGAGGTAGAGGTCAATGCACTAAAGGCGACAGATTTGGAAATTCACCAAGGAGAAAAACTGGTGATTTTAGGTCCTAGCGGATCAGGCAAGAGCACCATGCTAAATATATTAGGCGGCATGGATAGCCCGAGCTTTGGACGAGTGGTTTTTCAAGGCGAGCCGATAGACTACAGCAAAGAAGTGGCGTTGACAAAATACAGAAGGCACAGTGTAGGGTTCATATTCCAGTTTTACAACCTGATCCATGATTTGACAGCAGAAGAAAACGTGAAGCTGGCAGCAGAATTGGTAGAAAATCCACTGGACATCGGTGAGGTCATGGAGGCTGTAGGTCTAGGACATAGGCGAAAAAACTTTCCAGCCCAGATGAGTGGTGGAGAGCAGCAACGGGTGTCCATAGCAAGAGCTTTGGTGAAAAACCCACCATTTTTATTATGCGATGAACCGACAGGTGCTTTGGACGACGAAACGGGGCGTAGCGTATTAAAGCTACTAGAGCAGATTAACAAAGAACGAGGGACCACACTGATTATGGTAACACACAATACACCGCTGGCAGATATGGCCAACCGTGTGGTGAAAATGCGAAGCGGATCAGTGGTTCAGATTAAAGAAAACGAGAAGCCTCTATCACCGGATCAAATCAGCTGGTAAAGAAAACGCGAATCGCTAATAGACGATGAAAACAAAATAGAATAAAAGCAACAACCCAACAATATCAAATAAAGAAAAGAGATGACAACATGTCTGTTTTAAATCGAAGATTGCTTCGGAGTATAAAAAAGAATAAAATGCAATTCGTGGCCATGATTCTTATCGTACTAGTGGGCATATCCATGTATGTTGGATTAACAGGAACCTATGCCAGCCTTCTTCATAGCCAAATGTCGTTTTATGAGGAAAGCCACTTTTCAGACCACACATTCATAGTAGCCAACGCACCAGCAGAAATCACTAGGCGCATAGAGCAAATACCCGGCGTCAAAACAGTAGAGGGTCGTACCCAGCAAGATGTAAAACTTGTTTCAGAAGATGGCACCAGAGCCCAAGTGAGATTGACGGGATATAATACTGATGCGGACAATGCACTACACTATCCTTATTTGACCAGCGGGAGCTACCCAAGGGTAGAGGCAGGGAGCAATGCCCTCGATGCCATGGCGGATATTGCGTTTTTCCAAGCCAACAATCTTAAAGAAGGCGACCAAGTATACACAATAGTAGGGGGAAAGCAGTTAAAATTAAACATTGTTGGAGCAGCTGTATCACCGGAGTATATTTATATAGTGAAAGACTCTAGTAGCTTGTTCCCGGACCCTAAATCCTTTGGTATTGTATTCCTACCCGAAAAACAACTAGCCTCAGTCCTTGGCAGTAGCGGGCAAATCAATCAAATACTACTGACCTGGCAAGACGGAGATAGTAGCCAGCACCAAGAGCAAGTTGATAAAATCATAGAAATACTAAGCCCGTATGGGTTTATAGCGGATATGGCGCAAAAGGACTATCCAAGCCACAACTTACTAAAAATGGAAATAGACAACCTAAAAGTAATGGCTACGACTTTTCCATTCATATTTCTGACTGTGGCAGCTATGGTAGAGATGGTCATATTGAGAAGAACCATCAGCACCCAACGGCTTAACATAGGTATTTTAAAATCTCAGGGCTTTGACAACTTTACGATCATGATGTCCTTTGCCAGCTATGCGGTGCTAGTCACTACCCTGGGAAGTATACTAGGCATAGTAGCTGGATACGGCATGAGTGTAGGGTTTACGGGGTTTTATGGAACGTATTTTCATTTGCCATATACCCTAAATGTAATCAGTGGAAAGAGTGCTATAGGCAGTATCATAATAGGGCCACTCATTGGACTGGTCAGTGGATTACTAGCCACGAGGAAAATAACTAAGATACAGGCGGCAGAGGCCATGAAGGCCGAATCACCTAAGGCTGGAAAAACAGTGGCTATAGAGGACATCAAGTTCATTTGGAATGCCCTTTCGGCCCAGTGGAAAATGGCTATGAGGTCTGTAGGACGCAATCTAGGAAGATTTTTTGTAGTCACATTGGGTATGGTTTGCACCACCGCATTGCTGCTACTTTCTTTCTACATGAACGATGCAGTAGACTATATGATAGACACATATTTTAAAGGAGATATCAAGTATGACTATATTGTCAGATTTGATGGGGCGGTTCATGACAGAGAATTATCGTATTTTGAAGGCCTTGAAGGCGTCACATATATAGAACCTTTTGTGGAGACAGGAATTACTATTATTAAAGGGAATAAGTCCCAAGAGGATTCGCTGATGGGAATGGTACCAGGGACCCAGTTCAAAGACATTAGGGACGCCAACCAAAATGTGATGAATCTGCCTACAGACGGGCTCATTCTTAGCAACGTAGTAGCAGGCAAAGTCGGGGCTAACGTGGGAGATGTGTTGAAAATAAAAGTAGAGCCGCAGCCGGGGGTAGAAAAATACATTGATCTCCCCGTTTTGGGCATACACCAACAAATGATGGGCTATAAGACCCTTTGCTCCTTGAGACAAGGGGGATATTTGCTAGACAACCCAGGTATGGTAACAGGACTTATGATTAATGTAGCAGGAGGACACTCCGAGGCTTTAGAAAAAAGGCTAGACGATATACCAAAAGTAGCATCATGGAGTAGCAAAGCAAAGGAAGAAGATGCAGTAAAGCAGATGCTAGCCATTATGCCTAGCATGATATCCATTATGGTCACGCTATCTTTGGTTCTCGGGTTTGCGGTCCTTTATAACACAGGTGTTGTCAATCTATCCGAGCGAAAAAACGAAATTGCCACACTTAGGACAATTGGATTTACCGTAGGTGAAGTCAGGGCAATGCTTTTCAAAGAAACCTTGCTCCAATCCATTGTAGGATATGCAGCAGGCTTGCCCCTAGGATATTTGATGATCAAGCAGTATATCGGGGGAATGGCCTCGGACCTATATACTTTGCCGGTTATCATCCATTGGCACTCCTATGTATATGCGGCAGTGC
>JAVBKP010000102.1:0-14320 GCA_031553975.1 Anaerovoracaceae bacterium
AAACCAATAAAAATATTGCTAGTGTTTTTTCTGAAATTAATAAAATTCCATATCCAAATAAAGTTGTCATTCTATTTGATGAAATAGATGTAATCGCACTGGATAGGGTTAATAGTAATGATGTCCGTGAAATGGGTAGGGTTACTTCGACTATATTGAGGGAGCTAGATAGATTAACTGATTTAAACAAAGAAATAGTAATTATTGCAACAACAAATTTATACTCGAATTTTGACAAGGCATTAACAAGGCGCTTTGATGCTGTGATTAATTTTAATCGATATAGCAAAGAAGATTTGATTGAGGTTGCTGAGTATTATTTCTCCTCTTTCAGTAAAAATTTCAAAGGCATTTCAAAGGATACAAGATTATTTAAGAAGATATTAAAGAAAAGCACTAAGCTACCTTATCCCGGAGAGTTAAAAAACATTATAAAAACTTCTTTAGCATTTAGTCATGTTAATATAGAGAATGACTACTTAAGGAGGCTTTACAATAACTTAATTGGTAATCTTGAGCAACAAGATATTTCTCAGCTCCATGCACAAGGCTTTACAGTAAGAGAAATAGAAAAACTCAAAGGTGACTCTAAAAGTGCAGTATCCAGAAAATTGAACGAGGGGGAAAATGATGATGAATAATGTGCTAGAATTGAAAGGAAAGCGATTTGTTCAAGCATCTAAAAGTGGTAATGGTGGTGGAGCTGCCATGAATGGTAAAAAAGTAGTGACAAGCGAACAATTGATTGCACTACAATCAAAAATAAATCAAATTAAAGAGTTTTGGAAGGCGGAGAAAAAGCCCTTTGTGGGGATTCTAATCAGCGTCCATTATAATAAAATAGTCGCAAAAAGTAATAGAATTTCCGGATTATTTAAAGGAACAGATTCTAATGCCGCTATTGTGGGAGCCAAGTTTAATGAAGAAAAAAGCAAACATATTATTACTTACTTTTTGGATATTAAAGATTTAGAGCAAAGCATGGAGTTGCTTTCTAAAACGAGTCAAGTCTTGAGCGCTAAGTTTCAAGGTCGTATTGACAAAGCTACTTTTGATAGTGAAAAAATTTTTGGAAATAGGAAAAAAAACATTGGTGGAACTATTCGCTTTGAACATCTTCCCATAAACAAATCTGCATTTAAGCAAGTAATTGCGGATGCTTCATACATTGATGATTTTGAAGTAGAGAAGGCAGTACAACAATTGAAACAAAGTATTATTACTTTGTATGATACTCGGACAGATACAAAAATGTTATTTAAAAACATCGGAATTGATATTTTGACAACTAGAATATTGGATAATCAGACAGTATTTTTAGATGAGAATCAGCTAAAGCTTCTATTTGAAAAAGCACCGTACCTCGTTTCCATGGCAACAGAGGATTTGGCGGAATTATCTCCAGAAGACTTTATTGAGAATTATCAGCAAAGTACATTATACATTCCGTCTCCAGGTATTGAACCGACTATTGGAGTTATTGACACCTTATTTGACGAGCGAGTTTATTTTAGTGAATGGGTGAAATATTATGATATGGTCGATAATAATCTACCAAAGAGCTCAGACGATTATCGCCATGGTACGGCGGTCGCATCCATCATTGTGGACGGACCGAGGTTGAATCCGTGGTTAGATGATGGATGTGGGAGATTTAAGGTACGCCACTTTGGTGTGGCTGTTGGCTCAAAGTTTTCATCTTTTACAATCACAAAACAAATAAAAGAAATTATTACAAGCAATAAGGACATAAAGGTTTGGAATATATCGCTTGGAAGTAATCAAGAAATTAATGATAATTTTATTTCTTCAGAAGCTGCGGTATTAGATCGAATTCAGTATGAAAACGATGTTATTTTTGTTGTAGCAGGAACAAATAAACCTAATGATGAAGTTGTAAAGATAGGGTCACCTGCTGATTCGATAAATAGCATAGTGGTGAATGCAGTGACTAAAACAGGTTTATCTACAAAATATGCAAGAAAAGGACTTGCATTATCGTTTTTTGCAAAACCTGATATTAGCTATTATGGAGGGAGCGAGGAGCAATATATTCAAGTTTGTGAACCATTAGGTGCGGTAAACGTTGCAGGCACTTCATTTGCCGCACCTTGGATTGCTCGGAAGTTGTCATATTTAATTGATGTTTTAGGTTTAAGTAGAGAAGTGGCTAAAGCAATGATTATTGATTCAGCAAGAAGTTGGAATGGAAAACCAACGCCCGAAGAGGTTGCCCTTTACGGACATGGGGTTGTGCCAATTAAAATAGATGACATTGTCCAAACAAGTGATGATGAAATCAAGTTTTTAGTATCTGATGTAAGTGAAAAATGGAATACATATAATTATAGTTTTCCTATCCCTCTCAAGGATGATAAGTATCCATATGTAGCAAGAGCTACAATGTGCTACTTTCCTATATGCGACCGAACACAAGGGGTTGATTACACCAATACTGAGTTTAACCTCCATTTTGGTAGAATTCAAGACAATGGAAAATTAAAAGAAGTTAACGAGGATAAGCAAAATCAAGATGAAGATTTGAGTACTGATGGATATTATCTTTTAGAAAATGAAGCAAGAGAAAGGTTTAGAAAATGGGATAATGTAAAATATATTACTGAAATCCCTACTAGTAGAAAGCAAGCGAAAAAATCATATACAAATAAAAATTGGGGGATGGAAATCAAAACAAACAATAGGTTAGACTCAATGGATGGTGTAGGTGTTCGTTTTGGTGTCGTAATTACTCTTAAAGAAATTAATGGTGTTAATAGAATCGATGAGTTTGTTAAAAACTGCACTTTGAATGGCTGGTTAGTTAATCAGTTGGATATCCAAACGCGAATCGATGTTAACCAAAAAGTAAATGAAGAAATCGAATTTGAATAAACATAATGATTTTTGGAATAGACGAGAAAAAGTAACGTCTATGCACCTTAAGTTTTTCGGAAAAGTGATTCATACGAATGGTATCGTTTGGAGGTATTATATGTACAATCAAAATGTAAAAGAGACAATATTAAAATGGCAAGTAATTCTTGGTGAATTTTATGAGAAAGAGAATGATATTAATTGGGAGCAAGAAGAAAAACGGAAAATTTTAATGGAAAGACTATCAAAGATTAAATGGTTCAGTAGTTCTAAATGAGGTAAGAATAGGTAACATTATTTACAGAAGATATTATTGATAAATTTTCGATTCTGCCAAAGTCAACGGCGAAGAGGAAATCTTTTAGGTTCTTACGCTTACATATGCATTAGGAGTATACGCCATATTTGCAGGGGTTTTTGCATACCAGCCCCAACATATAGTTAATATGCATGGTCAGAAAATGGTAGCCTATGTGAATAGTTTTTTGGATATAAATGTAGAGTATCATGAATACAAGAATTTTCTAGTTTGTGGATATGATGTAATCGGAAATGAATGGTACGGAGATGGCAGTTATGATCCATTTAAACATGACCCAATGCCAAAGCCAAGAACTTATAAATTTTATGATACCCAAGGCAAGGTGATTGCAGAGAATCAGGCTATTCCGCAAGAAACCGTTAATACCAATGATACCAGCAAAGAGCCGAAAATTTCCGCATTCCCACCAGAGCAAATGAAATGTAGGTTTAGCAAGTCCGATGCGAAAGAATCTAGTGAGATGTCATATTCAACAGACGGAAAAAATTGGCAAGAAATAAACACGGGTTATCATTATCAGTTTTTCTTTGAAGATACCGGTTATCTAGTTTTTTCCTATGACTGGTCAATGCAGCATGAAGCAGCTGTTATATACAAATCGGTTGATGGTGGTGAGAATTGGATATTTGTATCAGATACGCCCACTGATGGGCTACTACAAAACACGGTGTTCTTTGATGAAAACACAGGAATGTTTGAATATGGAATTGCTGGAACAAGCAGCTATATCTTATATGCTACATGGGATGGCGTCAATACATTTAAAAAAATAGATGTACCCACAGAACTTCAAGGGCAGGCGGATAAAATCAGGACTATATTAGTGGAAATAGAGTAAAAAATAATTTTCCAGCAACCTATCTTTATTTAGCAATTTCGCAAAAGCAGACATTGAATTAACGAAAATCTACATCAAAATCCGTTAAACAAATAAAAATTAGATTAGAATTTTACATTGATACTTCAAGAGCAATTGACTTGACAAGTTATTTTTACATGGTAGAATACAGATGCCGGAAAAGTGCCGGAAAATGGGGAAATTACTTCTGCACTAGCGGAAGAATGATTGGAGGACCAAAATGTCAAACAAAAGCATGTCAAAGAAAAACAAAAGAATATTTATAACATTAGCCGTAGTGCTAATCTTGGTAGGAGGCGCGTTTGCTTTCTTATTACCATATCACAAATCCCAAGTGGCGGTGGAAACATCGGCAATGGGTGACAGGATAGTTGTTGATGATAATTTAATATCGTTAACCCCGTTACAGCCTAATGGCAAAGGATTTATTTTTTATGCAGGGGCAAAGGTAGAAGAGTTGGCTTATTTACCTATGTTAGAGCAGCTGATGCAACAAGGCGTTACAGTGGTTATCGCTAAGATGCCATTTCATTTAGCCATATTTGATGTGAACGCTGCCGATGATGCTATGGAGGCATTTCCAGACATAAAGAATTGGTACATTGGAGGACACTCACTGGGCGGAGCGATGGCTAGCAAGTACATGTCAGAAAACCCAGATAAGCTGCAAGGCTTGATGTTAATGGGTGCATACATATACGGTGAGGTGCCTGTAGACAAAGTTCTCACAGTGTGGGCCAGCAATGATACAGTGATGGATAAGAGTAAAATCACATATACCCAAAATGTAATTGTGGTGGAAGGCGGAAACCATGCGGGATTTGGATATTACGGCGAGCAAAACGGAGATGGGATACCGACAATCTCTGCGGAGGAACAACAACGGCAAACCGCCAATGCTATGTTGATGTTCATGGGTCAATAAGGAGAGCAGATGGAAAAAATTGAAAACACATACCTTGCAATCATAGCAGAGGCTTTAGGCGGAGAGATTCATAGCATAAAAAGCAAGAAGACGGGCATCGAGTATTTGTGGAATGGGGATTCAGCCCATTGGCCTGGCCATGCACCGGTACTATTTCCTTTTGTAGGGCAGATGTCAGGAAAAGTGGGATATACTCATGGGGGTCAAGAGATAGACTTCCCCTACCTACAGCATGGATTTGCACGAAAAACCCTCTTCACAGTGAAAGAGCAGACAGAAAACAGCATTACCTATTCACTAGCATCAAACCAAGAGTTATTTAAAATTTACCCATTTGAGTTTACTTTAGAAATAAAACACACATTGCAAGATAATACGATAGCAACAAAGTATACAGTATACAATGCAGGCAAAGAAATACTTTATTTTAAAATCGGGGCCCATCCAGGGTATATGTGTCCCATGAAACCAGAAGCCAACTTTGAGGACTACTATTTGGAATTTGAAGAAGCAGAAAACTTAGACACCATGCGGATTGTAGATGGACTTATGACAACAGATACGGAAAAAATCCTTGGCAGGCAAAGTAGAATCCCGTTGAATTATCCTTTGTTTGATAAAGACGCACTTGTATTTGCAAACACCAAATCCCAACAAGTAGCACTAAAATCTGACAAGCATGATGAATATATAAAGTTCAACTACGAGGGTTTTCCCGTGATTGCCTTTTGGACAAAGAAGGATGCCCCGTTCATATGCTTAGAACCTTGGTTTGGACATACAGACTTTGCAGATACACCACTTGAACTATCTCAAAAACCAGGGATAGTAAAGCTAGATGCCGAAAAAACATTTACATGTGAATATAGCGTAGGGATATACGAATAAAAAAAGCTCATGGCGAGTAAAATCCCATGAGCTTTTGTGTTAGGCAATTTGCAAGTTAGATTGTAATTGATGGCAAGCTATCTAAGTTGTTAGATTCTGTGCCGTCTGCCATAGAGCGTAGGTATTCTGTGCCTTGGTTGGTGGCCACGGCAACACCGCTAATTTTACCATTTCTAGCCATTCCGATTGCTTGGTCTTTTCCTACTTGCTGGCCGTTAGACAGCTCATATCCTGTTACTTTACCACCAGATTTAATCAATCGTGAGATTGCATAGGCATCGGGGGCAGGCACAGGGTTTACCTCGTTGATGGCCGCTGGAAGGGGCCCTATCCTCCCGTCATTCATTGTACTTGCAGGATTGCTTGCATTATGGGGCTGATTGTTAATATTGTTATTCATTTAAAAAACCTCCTGAATGTAGTTTCAAGAGGTATTTTGCATGTTATTTTAAAAATTATACATCTAGAATAACGCCCAATCTTTGAAGAACTCTATCGGTGGCTTTTTTTAGATGATAGTACATGTTTTGAACGACTTCCTCGGAAAAGTTATTTATTGATATGGTTACGCTCATGCCAGCCATATACTTGTCTTCTATTTCAATTGGGCATGATAAACATGCTATAAATGGTGAAAATTCTGCTACATCCGTGGCATAGCCATTTTTTCTAACGTCATTTATTTCCGCTATAAGATTATCGATACTTGATATTGTTCTCTCGGTAAACAACTCCAAAGTTACATTTTCATACAAAGAGCGAATGGCAGCGTCATCCAATTGACTTAATAGTATTTTCCCGATAGAACATGCGTGTGCAGGAATAACAAGCCCAGCATTTTTGACGGCAACTTGATTGCTAGAAGATTGAAAGATGTATACTACATTTCTTTTATCTAATACACCACAGCTAACATTACAATTAAGCTCTTTTCCTAACTCCGCTGCTACAATTTTAAGCTCCTCTATGAGATTTACTTTAGACAGACAATAGGCACTTTGCTGTATTAACTCAGTTCCTACTGAATATGCTTTTCCATCTTCACGATAAGAAAGTATATCTGCTTCACATAGTTCTTGCAACATTCCATGAAGAGTGCTCTTTGGGATACCAAGAGATTTTTGAATATCGGACAAATTAGGCGAATGTTGGCTTTGCATCACAAATCTGATTACATCAAATATTCTTTTTGTCGTATTTGTTTTTGACAAACAATTCACCTCCTAGTTAATAATTCATATGCCACGATCCAATACTCCTATATTACAGAATTAAGAGATCAATAGCAATAGGGATGGCAAAAAAATTTTGTTTTTGTGGCAATACAATATTTCCTAAAACCTATTGACAATTTTCGTCTTTGAAATTATAATTTGAATATGAAATAATGAAACTTATTCGATATAGTGAACATATGGCGAGAGCCAATTATTTCATCAAGTCACAAAAGGATATATATTTAGGAGGAAAAGAAAATGGCAAAAAAACCCTATATCGTAGTTGAGTGGACCGATACAGAAACAGATGCAGTAGGCTGGATGTGCCTGTACAATTTTGTCAAAAACTACACAGGCGGCGGTACACGCATGCACCCAACAGTAACAAAAGAAGAAGTAATTAGATTGGCTACAGTGATGGGATATAAGAATGTAGCCTCGGAGATCGTAACGACTGGTGGATGTAAAGCTGGTATCAGATATGACTACAAAGCCCCAGATGCAGAGCAGGTATTGAAGAGATTTATTCTAGCAATGGGCCCATATATTCAGCATGGAGTTACATTGGGTAGCGACCTGGGAACTAATTATAACTATATCCTTGGAATATTTGATGAAATGGGTATAGGAATACCTCAGACAAAGGCAATGAAAGCAGATCCTAAAATCCAACAAGGGATCAAAGACTTTGACGCAGTTATGGCAATGACATATGATGGATTCCTAGTAAACGATATGGTTACTGGATATGGCACAGGGTGGAGCCTTGACGAAGCGTGGAAACTACGTGGCGGAGCTGAAGGTGCAAAAGTTGTAATACAAGGATTTGGCTGCGTAGGTGCTAGCTGTGCTAGATTGCTTGACAAATTAGGATACAAAGTAGTAGGGATTGCTGATGCTAACTGCATCGTAGAATGCCAAGACGGGTTAGACGTCAACACGTTAATAGAAACAAGGCTTCCAAAGGGCGAGATGGACAAATCTCAGTTCAAACCAGAATATAAAGTTCGTCCAAATACAGAATGGCTAGCGGTTGACTGCGATATTTTAGTGCCAGCGGCACTGGAAGATGTTTTACATAAACAAAATGCAGATCAAGTAAAAGCTAAAATGATAGTAGAAGGTGCGAACATCGCTACTACACTAGAGGCTGATGAAATATTTAAGCAAAAGAACATAGAAGTAGTACCTGATTTTATTGCTAACCTTGGCGCTGTTAGATTCTATGATGCCATTATTTTCGGATATGTGGATGCTAATGCAGAGGCTGTAGCAAAAGATATTGAGGATTTGTGTCGTAGAAATATTAACAAAATCAATGATGCGGCTAATAAGTCGGGAAAAACACTAAGACAAGTGAGTTACGAGATTTTTGAGCCAACAATTTACGATTTACCTGACAATTAATAGGGAGGATGCTCAAGCATGGAAAAAATGATAATAAAACCTGAAAGTTGTAAAAGTTGTAAATACTGCATAGTGACTTGCCCCAAAAAAGCAATATCTCTATCAGGTGACTTTAACAAAAAAGGCTATGAGACAATAGCCGTAGACAAAGAAAAATGCGTACTTTGCGGTGCATGTGCTACAGTTTGCCCAGATTACGTATATGAAATAGTGGAGGAGGCATAAAAAATGGCAAAAGAACTGATGAAAGGAAATGAGGCTATGGCCGAAGCCGCCGTTCGTGCCGGCTGTAGGCTATATGCAGGATATCCAATCACGCCTCAAACAGAGATATTAGAATATTTAGCAAAAAGAATGCCTGAAGTAGGCGGTTCATTTATGCAATGCGAATCAGAGCTAGCAGGTATTTCGGCAGTATATGGGGCGGCTGGTTGCGGCCTTAGAACGCTAACAAGCTCATCTGGTCCAGGATTTAGTTTACTGCAAGAGGGAATTTCGTTTTTAGCGTCAGCAGAACTCCCAAGCGTTCTAATCAACGTACAAAGGTATGGTAGTGGACTTGGGGATATATTTCATGGACAAAGCGACTACTTGCAGACCGTAAAAAATGGTGGACACAGCGATTATCGATGCTTGGTGCTAGCACCAAACTCTGTGCAAGAAGCTTATGATCTAGTGGTTATGGCTTATGAAAAAGCAGAAAAATACAGGACCCCTGTTATCATCTTATCAGATGCCTCAATCAGCCAAATGATGGAACCAGTTCAGTTAGGGGACTTCTATGAACATGACCCAGACAAATTCGAGTGGGCCATGAAAGGCACAAAAGACGGAAAATTTGTTCAAGTTACTTCCAATATGTATTACATAAAAGATTACGAGAACTATATAAGGAACAAATACCAAGAAATCAAAGACAACGAAGAAAGATGGGAAGAGGTTCACACAGAAGATGCCGAAATCGTTTTGGTGGCATATGGAATATCCTCAAGAGTTGCAAAAGAAACAGTGACTATCGCTAGAAAACAAGGAATAAAGTTAGGATTAATTAGACCAATCAGCTTATGGCCATTCCCTAACACACCATTTAGAAAACTTAAAAATGTAAAAGCATATTTAGCTATAGAAATGACGGCACTTGGACAGATGATAGAAGACGTTGCTATAGCTTGTGAGATGAGAACACCAGTCTATGGATTCTTGTCAGGCCAAGTAACACCTGACTCACAAAGCATCTTAGCATACATCGAGAAAATCCAGTCAAAATCAGTGAAGGAGGTGTACAAAGCATCATGTTAAAGCCAAGACCAAAATTACTTTATACAGATAATAAATATTGCCCAGGTTGTGGCCATGGTATTATCAATAGAATGGTTGCCGAAGTCTTAGAAGAAATGGGCGAAGAGCAAAATGTAATGTGTGCCTGTGCAGTAGGATGTGCATGCTTATTACCAGAATCATTTGGAAGCGACCTTGTACAATCGCAGCACGGACGTGCCGCAGCGGTAGCTTGTGGGATGAAACGTGCAAGACCTGACAAAATAGTGTTCACATACCAAGGAGACGGAGACGCTCTTGCCATAGGTTTGTCAGAGACGCTATATGCGGCGATTCGTAACGAAAAAATCACAGTAATATTTGTAAACAATGGGGTTTTCGGCATGACAGGGGGACAGATGGCACCGACTACATTAGCAGGCCAAAGGACTACAACTTCCCTCAAAGGAAGAGACACTAGCGTTACAGGAGATCCACTAAATGTGATTGAGTTCATGAAGACCCTAAACATTGCCTACCTTGCAAGAGGCAGCGTGACTACGCTGGCAAACATCAACAAGACCAAAAAAATGATAAGAAATGCATTTGAAGCACAAAAGAATAAAGAAGGATATGCTTTCGTTGAAATCCTTTCACCGTGTCCAACCAATTGGAATGTTGACCCTCTAAAAGCCATAGAACACATAGAAGAAAACGTTACAAAAGTTTACCCGATGGGCGAATTTATTACAAGGGGGCAAAATAAATGAACGAGATAGTATGTGCAGGCTTTGGAGGCCAAGGCGTGCTGACAATGGGACTTATCATAGCGAAAACAGGCATGGATAATGAATACAATGTTACGTGGATACCGTCATACGGTTCGGAAATGCGTGGCGGTACGGCCAATTGCAATGTTAAAATCAACGATACAGAGATACCAACACCATTTATAAAAGAAATCGACACTTTGATTGCGATGAATGAGCCATCCCTAGACAAATTCGCCCATATGGTCCGTCCAGGTGGCGTAGTGATAGCGAACTCATCTATTATTACAAAGTATAATTTTAGAGAAGATGTAACGGTTGTATCTGTTGGTGCATCTGAAATCGCAGCACAAAACGATAACAAAAAAGGAGCTAACATAGTAATGCTTGGTGCTTTTGCAGCTGTATCTGATACATTCACAAAAGAAGTTATGGGCAAAGGCATTGAAGATTTCTTTGCACTAAAAGGCAAGAACAATCCAAATAATAAAGTATGTTTTGAGGAGGGTGTGAACAATGCAATTGTCAAAACTGCTAAATCCTAACAAAATTTGCGTAGTTGGAGCCAGCGAGAAGGAAGGCTTTGGTGGAGATACTTGTAGAAATATAGTAAAATACATGGATCTTAACAGAGTATTTTTCGTTAGCCCAACGAGAGACAAGGTATTTGATGTGCCTTGCTATAAGAGCATTGGGGATGTTCCAGAGAACTTTGACCTAGTTATAATCTGCACGCCAAAAGCTACCATAGAGGGCATTCTCAAAGAAGCCCACGCAAAAGGTGCTAGAGGGGCCGTATTATATGCCAGTGGTTATAGCGAAGTTGGGACACCAGAATGTAAAGCAGATGAAGAGTCTTTAAAAAAGATTTGCAAAGAGTTAGACATGGCCGTAATGGGTCCTAACTGCGGTGGATTTGTCAACTTTAAGGACGACACATACGCATTTGCTTTCATATCAGAAGAAAGAGATAGACGCGGCAGCGTTGGGCTCGTATCACAAAGCGGGCAAATTTGTCTATCGTTACTAGATAGCCCTAATATGAAATATTCGTATTCCATATCTTCTGGCAACAGCAGTATAGTAACGATGGAAGACTACATGGACTTTCTTGTAGACGATGAGGGTACAAAAGTAGTTGCTGTCTACCTAGAAGGTGTTAAGAATCCACAAAAACTCATTAGCACATTTAAAAAAGCGGCACAGAAGAGAAAACCTATTGTAGTATTAAAAGCTGGACGCTCTGAAAAAGGACAGCAAATCGCCGCATCACACACAGGAAGCCTAGCAGGCTCTGACAAAGTATTTGATGCTATATTCAAAAAGTTTGGTGTTATTAGGGTAGATGATATAGAAGAATTATTAGCGACCTCCCTGATGTTTGCAACATTAGAGTCTATTCCGCAAAAGGCTACTGTGGCTTCTATGAACTATTCTGGTGGAGAGACAAGCGTTTGTGCTGATTTAGGACATTTGCATGGCGTGGAGTTCCCAGATTTTGATCAAAAAACGTTGACATCCTTGCGAGAAAAACTGCCATTTTATGCCACACCAAATAATCCACTAGACATGACAGCTTCCTTATCAAATGATGCTGATGGCTATGCAGAGGTTCTAAAAACAGTTATGGCGGATGAAAACATTGGATTGGTAGCAATAGGATATACACTTCTGTTGGATATTGCTGATCCTTGTATACATTACATGTACCAAGGAATAGAAAAAGCATTAAGAACAGGTGTTAAAAAACCAATTGTCATGATACCTTTCGTGGAAAATACGAGAAACTTTGAGTATACAGATAAATTGGAAAAACTAGGGATTACAATACTTCCATCTGCGAAATATGGATTTAGTATCATTAAGTACTTGATGGATTTTGTGAATTACGATTACGCAGAAGTAGAACTAGACTTAGCCCTTCCTGAGTATACACTTGAAGGTGAAGGCGAAGCCCTCACCGAACACGAATCAAAAAAATTATTGGCTAAGTACGGGGTAAAAACCCCATCAGAAAAAGTGTGTACAACCCACGAAGAAGCCATTGATTTTGCCAATCAAATATCATATCCAGTTGTAGCTAAAATCGACTCACTAGATATTCTTCACAAATCCGACTTAGGCTGCGTGAAGGTTAACATTAAAAATGACGAAGAGTTAAGAGCTGCCTTTGATACAGTGATGAACAATGCCAAGACAAATTGTCCAAACGCTAGAATAGGCGGAATCCTAGTACAACAAATGGCAAAAGCAGGCATGGAGGTTATCGTTGGCGTAAGCAGCGACCCACAGTTTGGACCTAGCGTGCTTTGCGGACTGGGTGGCGTATTTGTGGAAGTGTTCAAAGACACAGCACTTTGTGCATGTCCAGTATCTAAAAAAGAAGCCGTTAAAATGATTCAGTCTTTAAAAGCCTCAAAGCTATTAAACGGATATCGTGGGACTGCGAAGCTTGATGTAGAAGCACTAGCTGATACAATAGTTAATATTTCTAGATTTGCTTGTGACAACAAGAACACATTAAAAGAACTAGATGTTAACCCTGTTTTCGTGTATGAAGATGGAGTTGCCGCTGTAGATGCACTAGTCATAAACTATAAGAAATAAGCAGGAGGCTTTAAATGAACAGCATGAGGAAATACTTGGCGATTATTGCATTATCGCTGTCTGGTGGATCTATTTATTTCATACCGTATATGCGGTATACATTCCAAACACCAATGCTAGAGGCTTTTAACTGCACAAACGAGCAGCTAGGATTTATGCTATCAGCATATGCTGCATGTAGCATGATTCTTTACATCCCAGGGGGGATGCTAGCTGATAGATTATCACCGAAGAAAACACTGGTTATTTCACTATTAGCAACAAGTGCATTGGGTGGAATCCTTGCAGCAACCCTCAGCTATAAGATTGCAATGGTAGTTTGGTTCCTATTTGCATTTTCTTCTAACTTCGTGTTCTGGACATCGCTAATTAAGGCAATCAGAATGGTTGGAACAGCTGACGAGCAAGGAAAAGTGTTTGGGCTTTACTACTCTGGAAACGGTTTAGTAAACACAGTTGTTGGATTTTTAACCGTAGCTGTATTTGGATTTGTTAGTAAATCCATGAACGACGTAGAGGGTGTTAGATGGGTAATACTTACATCTGTAGGGATTATGGCACTGGCTGCCTTAGCTGTAGCGCTGTTCTTTAAAGACAATGCGAGTAGCACAGCTGGTGAGGATGAAGAAAAGTTTAGCTTAAAATCAGTTGGTCCTCTCGTTAAAAACCCACTTGTATGGGTTATTGCATTCACAGTATTTTGCGCATATGGATTTTACACCAGCAGTTCATACTTTGTGCCGTACATGACAGATGTAATGGGCGTAAGTGTTGAAACTTCTGCTACACTAGGAGTTATCAGACAAAGTGTATTTTTGCTAGTGTGTGCGCCGCTTGGAGGATTTATAGCAGATAAGCTAAAATCAACATCTAAATGGTTTATGATGGGTTATGTACTGCTTGCGGCCTCTTTCTTGACGTTCTATTTCATGCCTACAGATGCAAATCTTGGGTTTGCAATTTTTGTTTCACTAATTCCAGCAGCCCTAGCACTCATGGTATACGGAATCACATGGTCTATCATGGAAGAGTGTAAAGTACCAAGAAGAATTACAGGAATCGTAGTAGGATTGGCTTCTATTATAGGATATTCCCCAGACTTATTCTTCAACGCACTATTTGGCAGATGGATTGATGTCTATGCCGCACAAGGGTATAGATACATATTCCTATTCCTTACAGCACTTGCAATTG
>JAVBKP010000023.1:0-3740 GCA_031553975.1 Anaerovoracaceae bacterium
AATATTAAATCTGCAAAGAAAAGAATCCGCGTAATCACTAAAAAAACTGCAAGAAACAGAAGAGTTAAAGAGCATCTTAAAGCTGTTCTTAAAAACTTTGAAGCAGCTCTTGCCGCTAAAGATCTTACTTTAGCTAAAGAAAAGCTTGTACTTGCTGAGAAAAAACTTAAAAAAGCAGCAGCGAAAGGAACAATCCATTCAAAAGCAGCTTCTCGTAAAGTTTCTAGACTTACAAAAAGATTCAATGCAGCAAACAGTAATTAATCTCACCCGTCCCCACCGCGTATAAGTTAAATACGCAAACAAGAAAGCAAAAAGCAGGAAGTGTCTCCCTGCTTTTTTTATTGTGGATTTCTAAAATGGGGACGGTTCTAAATGACATAATTGTCATTTAGAACCGTCCCAGATGCAATACCTTTGAAGTGTTTATTTCCTTTTGTTAGGGGTTACCTCAGTGAATGTACAATCTCTTTTCGCAATGCTTCGATTTTCTCAAAGTCCATATGTGGTATATAGAATTCTTCTAGTGTATCGTGTTCTGCCTTTGCTTTTGTCAGGCAATCAATGCCTTTTTTCATCAGGCAATCCATCATCTCTAATCCGTCATCTAGGTGACTTCGCTGTTCCTCCAATATCTTTTGATCCACATACTCACCTAAATCTATATTAAATGCGTCTGGACTTTTAAATTGGTGATAGTCATTGGATGTAACCATGGCAATACTCAATTCTGGAATTAGCAGGTGCTCCACCTTGGTCTCTGGTGCCATTGGACAGTAGAATAACTCCACATCAAAGCCTCTGTAGATGGCACTTTCTGCAAATATATTCAGTATTCGCTCGGACCCCACACCCACTGGCGCGCCTAAAATATAAACCGTTTTGTATCCTTCTACTAGTGTCCCTAAGTAATGTTTAAGGCCTTGTGGTGTTACGCCACTGGCAAAGAATTTCTTTACCTTACCTTTGTTTTGATTGATTTCCTTATGTGCTAGCTCTTTGCTGGTCAAGTTGGTAGCTATTCTGTAAAAAGCTTCTGGGATCAACGCCTTTTCATAAATCACAGCTACGTTGTCGTACATTTTTTTAGCTGCGCCAAAATAATTGTAAGCCTTGGCAAACAGAGCCGACAACCTTTCATGGTTCTCTATTATTTCCCTTTTTTTCTCTTTTATCCCTTCTTCGTTCCAATACTCTCCTAAATGAATGATTGTATCCACAGCCCCTGGGGTTTTGGGGTCTATAATGTGGGGCGCTGTACCATCAATAAACGCTACATGTTTGTCTTTGATCACTATACCATCTACCGAATCTGGATCGGATGAACAATGCATAAAGTCTATATCGTGTCCATCTTCTAACATTTCATTGGCTATTTTTTTCATAAAAGATGACTTCCCTGTACCAGGGCCTCCTTTGATACAATAAATCTTATCTGCTTCATCTTGTCCAAGGATGTACTGATAGTACGAATAAAACCCTTGGGTTGTATTGTTTCCGGGGAACATATGCCTTTCTTTTCCTGTCATCATCACACCTCCTAAAAGAAAACAGCCCGAAACTTTGGCAAGTTTCAGGCTGCCTGTATCTCTAATCAATAGAATATGCAGGAAATCTCATTTTAGTTCTTATTCTTCTTCTCTTTTTTCCTCAATATCTTCCATTTTCTCTTCGAATTGTTCGGGTTTTGTATTTTCTTGTACAATCTCTGGCTCTACTTCTGTCTCAGACCCCTCTGGTGCTTCCACTTGGGCAACAGGCTGTGGAGCAACCACTTTTTCTTCAATCAAGGTTTTTTCTACAATAATATCTTCACTAAAGGCCTCTTTTGTCTGTTCGCCTTTGATCTTCGTATATAGCACCAATATAGCAATATAAAAATACGGAGTTACCCAAAACGATGCAATACCAAAGGTGATTATTGTTAATAAAAACCAACCTATGAATGATAACGCCAAGACAAACAATTTTGTCTTGTTGCCTTTCATCATTTTGAAACTTTCTTTGAAAGCATCCACGACACCAATTTCTTCTCTATCTACTAGTATCGGATACGTCATGGCAAAGACTATTGAAAACCAAATATATACCACCATGCCTACAAGATATAATATGCCTACAACTAAAGCTGCTAAAAGACCAATAATTCCTAATGCTACATCTGAATCCATATAATAATCCGACCCTAGTCCAGTGAATATAGCAGCACTGAATGCAACGATGACAGGAATCCCTATCACAAAGGTCATCACCGTGGCTGGTAGCATAAGTATTAAATTGGCAAGAAATGCTTTTCCAAACTGATTAAATCCAGAAAATATGTTCTCTATCTCAGCTTTTTCCCCTCTAAGCATTTTCATTAAGTAGTACATGTACCCCAAAGTAAATGGTCCTGTCACTACAAAGGTATAAATCACTCCCATAAAGCCAGTGAATGCATTTAAGAGAAAAGTGACGCCACTGGTTAAAAGGGCATAAATCAGTGTGGCCACGGCCACTTGCCCCCATTTGCCTGCAAGTGCCTCTCTAGCAGATTGTCTTATGCTAGAAACACCATCGGTAACAACATTGTAATTCATTTTAAAATCCCTTTCTTTTCTTTTATCAGTAAAATCAGCATAATATATCCACATTATACAATAGTATTCTCTTTTTTTCAAAAAATATTATAAATATGTTAAAAATATGCTGTTTATAAAATGTTTCTATTGACAATCACTTGTATAGTATAATACTATTTTTGCAATAGCTTGATTAATGACAAAGGATAAAAATAATGAATGAAATTTTTGAAAATACATCACATCAACCCTCTTGGAAACTTGCAAGTCGCCAAGAACATCTTGAGGATACTGGCTTTCAAGTAGGCAGCCACCTCATTGGCGCGGGGAATTTTAGCATATTTGCTGGTCCTTGTGCTGTAGAGAACAAACAGCAAACTTTGACCATAGCAAAATCCATTGCAGCCGCTGGGGCTGTTGTTTTTCGCGGTGGTGCCTATAAACCCCGTACTTCCCCCTATGATTTTCAAGGTCTTGGGGAAGAAGGACTTGATTTATTGTCCGAGGCAAAAAAAGAAACTGGACTTCCTATTATCACTGAGATCACTTCTGTGGATGACATAGAAAAGTTCATGGACAAAGTAGACATCATACAAGTGGGTGCTAGGAATATGCAGAACTTTAGCCTCTTAAAGGAACTAGGACGACTCACTATCCCTGTTCTTCTAAAACGTGGACATGCGGCCACCATTGAGGAACTGTTGTTGTCTTCAGAGTATATTTTGAGTGGTGGCAATGAGAATGTGATTTTATGTGAACGGGGTATTAGAACCTTTGAGCCTTACACACGGAATACGCTTGATATCAGTGCTGTACCTGTACTAAAAAAACTTTCTCATCTTCCGGTTTTCGTAGATCCTAGCCATGCAGGTGGAAAATTTTGGTTGGTAGAGCCTCTATCAAAGGCGGCTATGGCTGTAGGGGCGGATGGCATCATTGTAGAAGTCCACAACGACCCTGACAATGCTATGAGTGACGGAGACCAATCATTGACACTTGAACGCTTTGACAGTTTAATGCTGACGTTAAAAAAACTAGCGCCAGCCTTTAATAAAACTTTATAAGGAGATGCCTTTTGGAAAAAATTCAAATACTAAACTATGGTGTGTATATTGGCAGTGGTCTTATTAAGAATCTTAATTTTCTTTTGCGTGAGGAGCTCTTGTTCTTCCCAAAGGT
>JAVBKP010000003.1:0-4031 GCA_031553975.1 Anaerovoracaceae bacterium
CACGCGAGAACCGTCCCCTTGTGTTTTTATTTACTTCTTTGCTCTTCCAAGGTAGTCGCCTGTACGGGTATCGAGTTGGATGATATCACCTTCTTCGATGAACACAGGAACTTGAATCACTGCGCCAGTTTCTACTGTAGCGGCTTTTGTCACGTTGGTGGCTGTATCACCTTTCACACCTGGCTCTGCATCAACCACTTTTAGGTCAACAAAGTTAGGTGGCTCTACTAAGAATGCATTCCCATTGTAAAACTTAATGGTAGCCATATCATTTTCACGTAGGTATTTAATAGCATCTTCTACTTGCTCTTGCATCAGTGGGATCTGGTCAAAAGATTCTTGATCCATGAAGTAGTATAACTCTCCATCGCTATAAAGATATTGCATCGTCTTCGTCTCAATGTGGGCTCTCTCAAATTTGTCGTTGGGGTTAAAGGATTCTTCCCTAATACCACCCTGTATAATGTTTCTGTATTTTGTTCTAACGAACGCAGCGCCTTTACCAGGTTTTACGTGTTGGAAATCTAAGATTACATGTGGTTGTCCATCGATTTGGAATGTTATTCCTTTTCTAAAGTCGCTTGCGTAGACCATTTCTGCCATTACTAAAATCCTCCGTTTGTATAAAAATCTTAATTCTTCAATTGTATATTAAAGTATGATTAACTCTTTACTAGACTCACATAGATTGATTATACCATCTTTTTTAACGATTGCCAAGTCCTCAATTCGCACGCCAAACTTGCCTGGCAAGTATATTCCTGGCTCTACTGTCACCAGCATGTTCTCCTCTAATACGTCGTTGCTTCTGGAATTCAGTGTAGGTGCTTCGTGGATTTCTACGCCTACTCCATGTCCAAGTCCATGTCCAAAGTAGTCTCCATATCCTGCTTCTGCAATAATATCTCTGGCTATTTTGTCAACGTCTTTGCCGATCATCCCTGCTTTTACAGCCATCAATGATTCATGTTGCGCTTTTTTCACTGTTTCATAGACTTTGCGTTGCTCGTCATCTACTTTTCCAAGCGCCACTGTTCTTGTCATATCAGAGCAGTATCCATCAAGGAGTACGCCAAAGTCCATGGTAATCATATCGCCAACTTGGATTTTTTTGTCTGTTGGATCTCCATGGGGCAATGATGAATTGATTCCAGATACGATAATGCTTTCAAATGACAAACCATGTGCGCCACCTTTTGTCCTCAAGAAAAATTCTAACTCCAATGCCACTTCTAACTCAGTTTGTCCTTCTTTGATGAACTTTAAGATATGAGCTAAACCTTGCTCGGCGATGGCTGCTGCCTTTTGCAGTGTTTTGCACTCTGCTTCGTCTTTGATGATCCTAACTTTCTCTATGCTACCCTCTTGCGAAACAACGTCCTTGGCATCAACATTTTCACACAATTTTTTGTAAAATTCATATGTCATATTGCCTTCTTCGATACCTAGCTTTTTGCCTCTCATATTTTCCTTTAGGAATTCAAATATACCGTTTTGCTGGTCCATTTTCACTATTTCAAAAGGTCCACCGTTTAACGTAGCCATCTCGTAATATCTAAAGTCAGTCAAGAGATAGTTCTTATCTTCTGTGATCAGGATGTAGAAGTTGCTTGATCTGAAGCCAGATAAGTAAAACTTATTTTCTGCTTTTGTCACTAGGGCCGCTTCAATACCCTTTTCTTTTAGGAGTTTTTTAACTTTTTCAATTCTTTCTGCATGCATTGTCTATACCTCCATAAATATTGGTAGAATCACTGGATTCCTCTTTGTTTTTGCATAGATGAAATCTCTTAGCTCTTCTCTCACGGCGTTTTTAAGACCTGCCCAGTCTTTTATTCCATCATTGAGACACTGTTCCATCTTTTTCCGAACCGTATCCCTAGCTGATTCAATTAGATCTTCTGACTCTCTGACATATACAAAGCCCCTAGACACAATATCTGGTCCTGAACTAATCTTGCCATGCTCTCTAGATATAGATGCGACCACGATGATAAGTCCGCCTTCAGAGAGAAGTTTTCTGTCTCTGAGAACAATGTTGCCAACATCGCCTACCCCTAGTCCATCTACCATGACACTACCCGTGCTAACTTGGTTGCCCAGAGCTGCTTCGCCGTTTTCAAATTGAAGGCAACTGCCGTTTTCCATGATAAAAATATTGTCCTTGCTCATGCCAAGGTCTTGGGCTATGGTGCTGTGCTGCAATAAATGTCTATATTCGCCATGAACTGGTGCGAAGAATTTAGGTTTTATTAGGGTATGGATTAGCTTTAGCTCTTCTTCACAGGCATGGCCTGATACGTGAATATCTGCAATATCAGAGTGAACCACATGGGCCCCTTTTTCCATTAGGCTATTTAGTATATTGGATACAGCTTTTTCGTTGCCTGGTATTGGGCTTGAAGAAAGGATGACTGTATCTCCTCGTTTGATTTGTACCATTTTGTGATCTGATGAGGCCATTCTCGAAAGGGCTGACATTGGCTCCCCTTGGCTACCTGTTGTAACCAGTACGATTTTGTCGTCATCCAGTCCTTTTATTTTGCCAATATCTACAAATGTTCCTTTTGGTATCTTTAGATATCCAAGCTCAGAGGCCACTTCCATTACATTGACCATGCTCCGTCCAGATATGGCTATTTTACGGCCATACTTGACAGCCGTGTCTACGATGCTCTGTACACGATGTACATTAGAAGCAAATGTGGCTATAATAATACGTCCCTCTGCATCTCTAAACACAGCATCTAGGGTAGCTCCTACATTTTTCTCTGACGCGGTGAAACCTTTGCGTCCCGCGTTGGTACTGTCTGCCATTAACAGCAATACCCCTTTATTTCCTATATGTGCTAGTTTGTGGAAGTCAATTGGATCTCCACTCAGTGGTGTATAGTCAACTTTAAAGTCTCCTGTATGGAATACCACCCCTTCTGGTGTATCAATGGAAAAGCACACCGCATCAGCGATTGAGTGTGTGGTTCTAATCACTTCCACTGTGAACACACCTAGCTTTAGTATATCCCCTGAAGCAATTGGGGTTAGGCGACGAGGGCTCACATTGTGCTCTTTCAACTTGTTTCCAATCAGTCCCATAGTAAGTCTTGTGCAGTATATAGGCACATCAAAGCTCTTCATGAAGTATGGCACAGCACCTATATGATCCTCGTGTCCGTGGGTAATGACTACGGCTCTAATCTTATCTCGGTTTTTGAGAAGGTAGGCAAAGTCTGGGATTACAATATCAATACCATACATTTCGTCCTCAGGGAACGACATACCGCAGTCAATGATAATAATGTCATTGTCATATTCCAAGACTGTAATGTTCTTGCCGATTTCATTTAGCCCACCTAGTGGTATAACTTTGAGCCTTCCCCCTGGATTTTTCATCTTCACAGCGGGGCTGTTGCTGGTCTTGTTGCGGGTTTGTCCCCCGTTATGGTTCCTTTGTGTAGGCCTGCTTTCCGCAGGTTTGATTTCCGCAGGTTTGATTTCTGCAGGTCTGCTTTCCGCGCTTTTATTTTCTGGTCTCCTGTTTCTGTTTTGTGGGTGTTCCGTTCTTCTACTTCCGTTCATCTCGCCATTTCCGTTTTGATTGGCGTGTCTTGGTCTTCTGTTGCTATTATCTCCAGTTGTAGCAACGGTTTCAGCAGGTTTCCGCTCATTTGTTTGGTTATTATTAATCATGTTTCTCCTCTAGTTTTTTATTACTATATTTAAAAGTTTATCTGGTACAGATACAACTTTAACTACTGTCTGGCTCTCTAATAGAGCTTTCACTTTTTCATTGTCCATGGCGGCCTTCTCAAACTGGACTTTGTCAAGTCCACTGGCCACGTTGATTTTTTCTTTTACTTTTCCGTTGATTTGTACTACAATCTCTACAGAATCTTTCACCAAGGCTTTCTCGTCAAAAGTCGGCCAGCTTTGGGCATAAATACCACCTTGGTTCCCTAATTGCTCCCAAAGCTCCTCTGAAAAGTGCGGTACGAATGGAGATAGCATCAATACAAGTTTTTCCGTTGCGTCTT
>JAVBKP010000057.1:0-11423 GCA_031553975.1 Anaerovoracaceae bacterium
TCACTATTTTGGACACGATGGGGCTTTGTATCGTCAAAATTAAAGGAATTAAAGGAAGGTAAATAAAAATGAGTATGTTAGAGATTTTCAAAAGAATGGTTGGGGATAAAAAAGAATATAAGGAAATGATGGCAAGAGTAGACGCGCTACCAGAAGATTATGGATTCGTATTTGAGAAAATCCAAAAGTATATGTGGAATTTTGCGGCGGGAGATGGCTATGATATGTTGAAGATCCACTATGAATTAATAGATTTATTTGAAGCTGGCGCGGCAGATGGTAAGCATGTTTTGGATATAACAGGTGAAGATATAGCCGCCTTTTGCGATGAACTTTTGAGAAATGCCAAAACATACACAGATACTTGGCGTGTGACATTAAATGAAAGTATTCTAAGCAAAGTTAGAAAGACAAGAATGTAGAATAATATTAGAAAACCTTGCAACCACAATGGATGCAAGGTTTTTTGTAAATTATTTCAATAGGTATTTGCAAAGCTCAGTATACAGTTTTTCCATGCGAATTGGCTTTTCTATATGGCTGTTCATTCCGCAAGCAAGACATTTAGAGACAGATTCTTCCATCACATCACCCGTCATTGCAATAATTGGAATGCTGCTATAGCTTTGGGAACTGTTTCTGATTTCTTTCGTGGTTTCAAATCCATCCAAAATAGGCATGTGAATGTCCATCAAAATAATATCAAAAGGCTCCTTTTCTAGCAATTCAAGCGCTTCTTTACCATTCCCTGCAACTGATGCTGTAGCACCATAAGTATCTAACATAGCAAGTGCCACAGTTTGATTAACCCGATTATCTTCGCAAAGCAATATTTTCTTGTCTTTTAGGTCAGCACCTTTCATGTCGGCAATTGATTTCATCTCAGGCGTTGGCCTCTTCTCTGATGAGTTTTGTACATTGACCTTTTTATACCCAGTTGTGTTACTTGGCAAAGTATCATAGAAAAATGGCAGTTCGACAATAAATTTTGTTCCTATCCCAACTTGGCTTGTGACAGACATTGTTCCGCCCATCAAATCAACCAATTGCTTAATAATTGCTCCGCCTAAACCAGTACCGGCATACTTGTTGTGTATGTCATTACGAAACTGTTCAAATGGAATAAATAGATTGTCAAGCTCATTTTCTGCCATACCGATACCAGTATCAGTAGTGGTAAAGCAGAGGGTTATTGTTTGCTCACTGAGTTTCGCCACATCAACATTAAGCTTAACAGTTCCCTTCTCTGTGAATTTGGCAGCGTTGTCCAAAATGTTTTGCAGGACCTGCTTAATACGGTTTTTGTCGCCAATAACGAATTTAGGAACAGCATTTGACAGCAACGCAAACATCTCTAGGGGCTTTTCTTTGATTCTTAATGAAGCGAATTCCATTGATTCGGTTATGATTTTAAGAACACTAAAAGGTTCACTCTGTAGATGCAATCTTTCAGCTTCTAGCTTAGAAAAATCCAAGATATCGTTAATAATCATCAACAGCGATTCCGCAGAATCGTTTATCTTTTTCAATGCACCATAGCCCTCTACGTTTTTGTTGCCCATTAATTTTATTTAAGAAAGCCCAATAATCGCATTCATTGGTGTACGAATTTCATGACTTACGTTTACCAAAAACCTACTTTTGAGTTTGCTTGCTTCTCTTTCTTTTTCTGCAAGGTTTTTGAGCATGTCTTCCTGCATTAATTCCTCAGAGATATCAATTGGAACAATAATAATACATCGTGAATCTTTGTATTGTATCGGGATTTCGGACGTCATCGTAATCAGCTTCTTTCCCATTTTTAATACATATTGCCATTCGAACTTCTCTACGCTGCCAGATTCAAATGATGTATCTATATGCTTTTTCATGGCCATCATAGACTCTTCGCCATTACTTTGGGTTTCGGGAAAATAACTTTGCATACTCACATCGGTTGCCGGTTGGATTGAGCCAAGCTCAAAAATACTGACAAATGTGTCGTTGCAGTACTGTATTTGCAGCGTTTGTACATCTAAAATTGCAAGGGGAATCGGCAATGTGTCAATAATCTTTTCAAATTCCTGTTGAAGCTGCACAATGGCATCGTTTTGCTTTTCATACTCTTCTGCATCAACGCACCAAAGCACAGTTGCGTTCTCTTCATAATATTCCACATTTGTCGTGTTAATATAAAAACGGTTTAGCTCATTGGCAGGGGTCTTAAGGGTAATGGTTTTTTGCTTTTCATCTTGAGATACCGCTGCAAATTCTGGCTGTGTTTTTAAGTCAAATCCTGGTACTATGCCAATCATTTTTTTCATAAACTGATTGCTTTCAACTACAATTTGATTCAAAACAAGCGCGTACCCAATGGGAGAACTTTCGATCAGGTTTTCAATATAGTCTTTCACTTCTTTGATGGCATTGTCTTTTTCCAATAGCTCTTCAGCAGAAATCAGATTTTTTTGCAATTCAATCAAAGTTGTGTTTCTCTTTCTCATTAGATAAGACAAAACAGCAAAAATGGACGCAGCCAATATCAATAGCAACGTAGAAACCACAATTGCAATGAATGTAGCGGGGTGTGCTTGATAAAACGGAACTGTCCCATTGGTGAATTCGGCTGACACAAGTTGATTGATTGTGCCCTTTGCAATCCCCACTTTGTCTAACTCTTTCATGTCAAATTTCCATTGGTTATATTGCTGTGTGCCCAATGTTACGGGAATATCAGTAACAGAAGTTCCATTTAAAATTTCCTGTGCCATGGCCACTGCCAAATGTCCTTGGGTGTAGCTATCGACATACTTACCTCCGATTTGTCCAAACCCAAAATCAGTTGATTTTAACCCAAACATGGGCGACCGGCTACTTTTATAAAAAAGTGTTTGCTCTTCTTCGTCAGAAAAATATTGCCCAGTGAGGTCTGCCGAGTAGTTACCACTTAGAATTAAAGAATTTTTGGGTAGTCTGGATATTTTTTCCAGCAAATCTGTCATGGCAATATCTTGGCTATATTCAAAATTGACTTTATCGGCAAATGGTTTTAATTGGACCTGCAAGTCTTCCTTCCAAGCAAGGCCAGTTGGGGTGTAGTCGTTGATTACAAAAATATTTTTCGTATTTGGAAACAGCTTGAGCATAACAGGCAACAACTCCGTAGCTGAAATCTCTTCGGCTACACCTGTAAAGTATTTTTCGTAGCCAATTATAGATGTGTCGCTGAAATCGTTGATACCGCAAAAAACAACAGGTACGCCCACAAACAATGTAAAATAGAACTCCTTAATGAACTCCAAAGCTTCGTTGTCAGACACAAAAATCAAATCTGGTTTTTTCCCAGCAAAGTCGGCTCGAACCAAACTGATTTTGTTCAGCCATTCTTCTCCTTTATTATGAGTACTCCCTGTGTTTAGGTTTACGTTGTATGTCTCAATATTTTCATCAAGCTCTTGAAAAGCCTTGTTAATACCTGCACCCCAAGGGGAATCGGAGTTGGATGACGAAATTGACAAAATTGTCTTTTTATCGTTTGGGAACACCACCAGTTCATGCTCAATGATTTTTTGAGTTACTCCGCTGTCGTACATCTTTTGCAAAATTTGGGAAAGTGGGGCAACTAAATTTTCATTTTTCTTATTCAAATAAGCGTAGGCATAGGTCGTATCCACTGAAGATTCCACATGCACGTTTGGGGGAAGCCAACAGGCTTGCCCTTCTGGTATCTGAACAACGCCTGCATCCAGTTCACCTGAAGAAATTGCCAAAAGCATCTCTAGCATAGTAGATTTTTTAGTAATAATAGCGTCTTTAGGCAAATGACTTTCAACATAAGGCTTTTGAAATAACTGCCCAGTTTTCACATTGGCAAAATCTGCCCATGTCTTGATGTGAAAATCCGAGTCAGTGCGTGTATACACGTTAAAATCACAGGTATAGTTTGGCACAGGAATTTGAACTAAGTTTGGATATTTTGTCCCTATGGGGGTGGCTCTGCCTATGATACCGTCAATCTCACCCGAATCAGCCATTCGCGTCACAGAAGAGGTGCCGCCAGTCACAATGGAAACTTTATACCCCATTTGGTCTAAGGCATAGCAATAAATCATATCTGCTACATTTGGCAGATCGTCCGCGATAGCCAAGGTAAGCGACTTTTGATTCGATGCGAAAACAGAAGACGTATTCAAAATCATTACGAGGATAAGTGCTATGCTAAAGATACGCCTCATTTCAACTCTCCTTTGGTTATATTGCCCTTGCTGGCAGGGGGGTTTTCTTCGTTTTCGAGAAAAGATAAATATTCAATAATTGCGCTACCAATGGTTTTGCAACTATCAACTACGATTTCATATTGCTCTTTTGTCTGCATTTGCTCATATTTAGCGGCTTCCATTTGGATAGGCACAATACCAAGATTGGCTGCTGCACCCTTGATTGTATGAATTCGCACTTTAGTCGAAGATATATCAGTTAAAGCCTCTTCATACGAAACAAACTCGCTTGCAATATCCTTTGCAAAATCAAGCAATACCTTTGCATATTTTTTTTGATTGCCCGAAAAACATGATAGTCCATCGTCAACATCAATTCCTTTGATTGTTCGTATTGCAGCTAACAAATCATCCTGCTCTTCTTGCTGGACGAATTTCTTGTCTTCCATAAAATGAGGTAGCCATTCGGTCAGTTTTACACTGACTTTCTCAAATCTAACAGGCTTGCTTATATATCCATTCATGCCCTCTTCCAAACACTTGTCGAGTTCACCTTTCATAACATTGGCGGTCATGGCAATGATTGGTGTTTGGCTATAGGGTTTGCCACTTGCTCGGATTTTGCGGGTCGCTTCGTGCCCGTCCATAACAGGCATTAAAATATCCATAAAAATCAAGTCAAAGTGCTGCGTTTCCAAAAGTTCCAACCCCCGTTGCCCATTTTCGGCGATAACGGGTACGATGCCAAAGGCTTCTAAAATACCAACTGCAACGTCTTGATTGACTAGATTATCTTCGCACAACAAAACTTTTGCGTTGGGGAACGCAATGCTGTCGTAATTAATAAATTTAGTATTTGTACCAGTCGCTTCACAGAGCTTGTGAATAAAATCTGAAGGGCAAAATGGCTTCTCAATAACATCTTCGTATCCAGCAGCTTCTATATCTGTTATGAGCAATTGTTTTGTGTATGCGGACACCATGAGAAGTTTTGCTGATTTTTCAATTTGATTCCTTAGACAGTCGGCAGTTTCAATTCCATTGAGTCCACCCATCAAATAGTCTAAAATAATAATATCAAATGGCTTACCAAGCTGGTTGTGCTTAACGGCTAATTCAATTGCTTCTTCACCACTAGATACGCATACAGGAACAGCCCCGACGTGCTTTAACAAACTTTCCATGATTTCTAACGAAACTGGATCATCATCCGCAATCAAAATATTGTGGTTTACAAGCGGGAGTTCTTCAAAGGTTTGCTTGATGGTTTTTGTATTCTCTGAAATTTCAAATGGGATTGTAATCGTAAAAGTTGTTCCTATATTTTCTTGGCTCTCTACAACAATAGTGCCGTCCATAAGTTCTACAAGCTGTTTCGTAATGACCATGCCCAGCCCTGTTCCGGCATACATGCTCGCCACGTTATTGTGGAACTGCTCAAAAGGGGTAAAGAGTTTTCCAAGTTGTTCCTTTGACATACCAAATCCAGAGTCAGTGATTTTAAAACTAATGAACCATATATCTTGTTTATCCACCTTTTCAAGAGCAACATCTAACGTGATTTTGCCTTTTTCCGTATACTTGGCTGCATTGTCCAAAACATTTTTTAATATTTGCCAAAGTCGCGTTTGATCAGAATATACACGGTTCGGTACTTCTAAACTCATCTGCAATGTGATTTCGACGGGCTTGCTCCCCACTCGTTGCGAAGCCATTAAAAGTGCATTTGCAATGACTTCTTCCAAATCGATTTCTTCAAAGTAAAGTGAGATTTCTTCCGCTTCTATTTTTGAGAAGTCTAAAATATCTCCCATAATTGTCAAAAGGTTTTTGGCAGAACCATCAATTTTTTTGAAAACATCGATCATATCTTTACTTTTCAGTTTTTTTAGTTCAATTTCTGCAAGCCCCATGATGGCATTCATTGGGGTGCGAATTTCGTGGCTCATGCTAATTAAAAATCTATTTTTTAATTGATTTGCGTCTTTTTCTTGCTCTGCGATTTTGTATAGCAATTCGGTTTTCATTTTTTCTTCACTGATATCCTGAATGACTAAAACAATTGCATTGTCGCCTTTGAAAGTAATGGACCGCCCAAATATTCTTGTTTCTACAGCCTTACCTAATTTGGTGAGATATACATCTTTTATCTCAAGTGGAACATTTTGCAAGAGAAGGTTCTGAATGAATTCTTGTCTTGTATCATTGGTGAATTCTGAACTTGTAGCTGGAAGAAGTTTGTTCAAATCATATTGAATGGCATCTTCATAATTAGAAAATGCAAGCATGTTGATATACGCTTTGTTTACAAATAGCCGTAATCTGTCAATACCTGTAATTGCAATGGCGATCGGGATGGAGTCTAGAACAGTAAGTAATTCTTGTTGGGCCCTTGTTACCGTATCTTTTTTCGCTTCAATATCTTCAACATCTATCAACCAAGCATAGAGTTCATTTCCTTTGCTATGAGATGGCCTTGAGACATTTAAATAAAACCGATGTTGCTGTCCATTCTTTAGTTTGAGCAAAATAACTTCTCCGTAGATAGATCCATCAGCATTGCGTTTTTTGAGCAACTCATGAATAATATCATCTTGCGGAAATATGGATAAAATAGGGCTTCCGATCTCAATTTCAAAAGTTTCTTCTGCTAATTTGTTATATTTTGTAAACTTATCGCCTTCTAATGCGAAAAAAAGGATTGGGGCACTATCGAGTATTTTTTCAAGCCTCGCTTGTACTTCAGTCATTGTTTTGTCTTTGGCAAGTAATTCTTCTACAGTATGTAACTTTTTAGACATATCAGTCAGCTGTCTATTTTTTGCACTTAAGTTCCTAAAGTAAAGCACAAGCCAACTAATCAAAGCAATAAATGCAAGAATTGTCAATGAATAAAGTATGACTGGAACAGGGTACGTTTTAAAGATATTAGTAGGTAAATTGATTATAAGGGAGTCTGGTGGCAACTGTGAAGGTTTAATATTAAAATGTCTCATGACTTCATAATCAAACTTCCACTCATTTGGATAGTTCATGATCACTGGTTTTGCTGTTTGTGTTTTAGTATCAAGTACTTCACTAGCAAGTTTTGCGACTGCCACACCTTGTGCATATGCATCGATATACTTGCCTCCAATTTGTCCATACCCAAAGCTGTTAGAAGTTAATCCAAAAATAGGCACTGGGCTTGCATTATAAAGCTCTGTTTGCGCTTCTTTTTCTGAGATTGCTTGATTGGTGCTATCGTATGAATATTCACCAACCAAAACCAAAGTATCATTTGACAAGTTTTGAACTTTGCTGAGCAAATCCGCAAAATTTAGGTTATCGTTGTATGTAATATCTACACTCTTTATATCCCCAAGCTGGTTTTGCATTCCTGTCTTAAAAGCGACACCAGCATCAGAAAAATCATTAATAACAAAAATATTTTTTGTCTTTGGGAAAAGAGTAAGCATTTGGTCAACCGTTTCTTTTGCAGAAAGGCTTTCTTCTATGCCTGTAAAGTACTTCTCAAAACCATAAATCTTGTCAGGTGCAAAATTTTCAACACCACAAAATATAACAGGCGTCTTTGGATACTGCACATAATACTCGCTCTTTATAAAATCTAATGCATTTTGATCCGAAACAATAATAGCATCTGGCGTTTTATCAAGAAACTCACTTCGCAACATGGCAAAAAGAAATTTTGCTCTTGGCGAGTTCGCTACAATTCCGTCAGAAGCCAAACTGCGAGAATCGATTACGATTGAATCTTTATCAAAAACCGAACCAAATCCATCATACATTTGTGAATTCCAGACCGAGTCGTTGCTCTGAGAAGTTATGAATAGAACATGCTTCTTTGTATTGTTTTGGGCAGGCTTTAGCCCTGAATCTACAGTATATAAAATCTGGTCATATTCACCACTGGCTTTCATTTTTGCCAGCTGCTCTGCAAGTTTAGGGGCGAGAGCGGCATGCTTTTTATTCAAATAAATATATCCGTCAATAACGTCGATAGCACATAGATTCTTAACTGTGCTCGGAACGTAAATTTCTGTATCGGTAACTGAGCGCACCAAAGCTACATCGCATAAACCAGCTGCAAGTCCGTCTAGGAGCTGAACATTTGTAGCAAATCTCGATATGCTTTTCGCATCGCTCGGTATGTGTTCATCTAAATAAGGCTTTTGATACAGCGTACCAATGCTATATCCTGCCAAGTCTTTCCAGCTTTGTATTTTAAAGTCACTTTCAGAGCGTACATATACATAGGTAGATTGTTCCGCAAAAGGCTCTTGTACAAGAACTAGGTTTGGGAACTCGGTTTCAATGCCCAAGTTATGAAACGTAAATCCGTCTTTTTCACCGCTATTGGCAGATTCAGCTGCAGCGGTGGTCCCCTGCTGGCTTATAGTCAAATCATAACCAATATTTTGGAGTGCAATATTCAATATTTTATCTAGCGAAGAAGAAAAATCATTTGCAACAGCGAAGTCCAAGGTTGGCAATTCATCTTTTGCATAAGATTCACGGTAAGAAAAAGTAACAACGATGGTCAAACAAAAAATAAAAACAAGAATTTTTTTTAATCTCTTCACATGAATGCCTCCTTATTATGTTTATAACATTATAATTGATTGCCAAAATAATGTAAAGACAATTTAAACATTACGTATAGTATTCTTGCGGAAATAAAAAAGCTGGTAGATATACCAGCTCAAGACTCCATATTTCTAAGTTAATTGACTATTTAGCTTCAAACGCGATATTAACTTCCATTTGAACTTCATCAGTTAAAAGCGATAGGCATAACACTTGGTCTGCGCTCATCTGAACAGATAAATCTTCTCCTTGAAGAAGTACGGGCGTTGAAATGTCAACCAAAACATCCATTTTAGAAAAACAGGTTGCTGCATTTGCTGCTAGCATATTTGTTAATTCTGCTAACGCGCTCTTTGCCATTGCGTCAATTTTGTTGATCGGCATCCCCATCATCATGGTAGATGCTATTTTTTTTGCGTTCTCTATATCTATGGTATAAGCAACATTGCCTTTTAGTACGCCAACAATTCCGACTAAAATGACAATCCCTGAACTTTCCAATTCTTTACCCTTTACAGATAAATTGCCTCGACGCGCATTGCTGAATCCCAGCTGCGGCATTACTAGTTCAAAAGATTCAATAAAAGGATTTATGTTTTTTACGTCCAACTTTCTCCACTCCTTGCAAAACCAACATTAAGTAATAATTGTCCAAAAGCTGTGTCAGCTACTGAGGTGCTAGTGGTAAAATTCGGGGGCGATATAAGAATCTTTTCCCCATACAGTATAGAGGGAGGTGCTACACGAAGTCCCAATGCTTTATTTTTTCTATTCAATATAGAGCAGGCCATTCCAGAAACTATGTTGCTAAGCTCACCAAGAAATGCGGTTATCTCATCGTTATCTTTCGGCTCTCTTTTTAATGCAGCAGTGGCTAAATTTTTAGCAGTTTCTTTTGATACGTCAAGCAACATCCTGCCAGCAAACTTACCGATTATCCCGATAATAACAGTCATGCCTTCTGAGTTATATTCCTTGTCAAAAGAATGCGAACCCTCGTACGTAAGCAAGTTCTTGGTGGTTCTATTCACACTATCTTTCAGTGCTTCTTTAAATACCGTAGCATATTCATCTTGCAAAAACTGGTACAGCTCCTCAGAAGCCATCACCCTATGAATTGCCGTAATAAGATCATCGTCTTCCACAGGCTTTTGAAGATAAGCAGAAACGTTACTTTTTTTTGCTTCTTTCACCAATTCATCATCCATCATGGAGCTAATCACAATTACTTTAATACTTTCATCAATTTCATGTATTGCACGCGTACATTCAAGACCATCTGTACCAGGTAACGTCATATCCATAGTTACTAAAGACGGCTTCGTATCTTTTATAACCGCTTTGACTTCTTCTAAGGAGCCGGCTGTTCCAACAACCTCAAACCCATTTCTTTCAAGCATTTCCCTGATCATTGTGATTGAGAAAGGCGAGTCCTCCACAATTACAACTCTAATATTTTCCATATATTTCTTGTCCTCCGTTTTCAATCTTTATTGAGCATATCATATTTTTTATGCTTTGTATAGCAATTATCATTTAAGAACGAGTATTCTACGACAGTTTTGTTTTGCCTTTCACGGGCAACAATCCGGTGGTTGCCTTATCATAAGTGTAAGTCGCTAACGCGACTTACTTCATAACGATGCAATAAATGCATCTCGGCATTTATTATATCACAAACTAGAATTTTGTGTGACAATATTTCGGAACTTAAAATTTTATTTAAGGATTTTTGTTGCATTTCCTCTCATTGCCTGTTGTTTTTTATCATTAATGAGAGTACGATATGATATATAAACTATACATAAATTGAAAGTATCGGGAGATTGTCATGAGAAAACACAAAAAAGTAATTGCCTATCTGCTCTGCATCGCTCTTATCATGGTGCCTATCACAGGGACTGGTTCAGAGCTTTTAGCATATGATATGGCTGGGCATTGGAGTATAGATGCCGTTAAAAAATGTAATCAAGAAGGAATCATGTTTGGACACAATGGTTATTTTAGACCAGATGATCCCATTACAAGAGCCGAATTTTCTGCGATGTTAAATCAGGCATTCGCTTACCAAAATGTCACGCTTGGTACGAGTAAGCCCTTTCCTGATCTTGACATGTCAAAATGGTATGCAAAGCATATCCAAATTGCCGCTGCCCTAAAATACATGGAAGGTGTCAAAAACCCTGTCGAAGGGGGTGCTTCTCTTGCTGTGGCAGAACGGTCCATCACGCGAGAAGAAGCTGCTACGATGCTCTCGACCGTATTGCGTCTGCCCGTCGCAACCAGCGCCTCTGTCAGCTTCACAGATGAAAGTCAAATCTCATCATGGGCGAGAGGTTATGTTTTTGCACTTATAAACAAAGGGTACATGAAAGGACATGCCGGCAAAGTCAATCCAAGAAGTTCGATTACGCGCGCAGAAACAGCGCAGCTCATGTCTGTGATCTGTGGTGATATTTTAGAAAATCCAACAGATGGCAAAGGCAAAGTATACGCAAATGTCACCATGCGCAAGGCTGGTGCCAGTTTGTCTAATGCCACTATCAATGGAGATTTGTACATAACAGAAGGCGTGGGCGACGGTGATGTCGCATTGTCTGACGTCACCATTAATGGAAGATTCCTCGTCGCAGGTTC
>JAVBKP010000123.1:0-24322 GCA_031553975.1 Anaerovoracaceae bacterium
TGCGGCATTGCTAGAAACCACTCATAGGATTCCAAATTTAGATTATCACATACTCATGAAGCTAACATTAAAACTTACCAAAGATTTTTCTGAAATAGAGAAACTATTTAGGCTTATGTGCTTTAATGTATTTGCCCACAATAGGGATGACCATGCAAAGAATTTTACTTTTTTATACGTTGAGGAAGAAAAAGGATGGCGGCTATCGCCTGCCTATGATTTGACATATAGTTCATCAATAGGTGGACAGCATGCTACTACAGTCAACGGCAATGGACATAATCCCTCCATGTCAGATATTATTGAAGTTGCTAAAACCATTGGAATGAAAGAGCATAAGGCGAAGATCATAGCCGATGAAGTATACCAATGCGTGAATGAGGAGAGAATCCTTCTTTGATACTATTTTAGAATCCAGAGTCCAAGTTCACGGGCAAGGCTCACGGTGAATTGCAATTTACAATTTCGCATAAATAATGTATACTGTTTAGATGAAATGAGCGTTAGTTAGTACAAGAGGTAAATTATGATTGGTGGAAAGACCAGTATTGGTGGCAGGAAGACGAACCAGGACGCACTCCTTCTTTTGGAAGAGAAGGGGGTTTTTGTCATTGCAGATGGTGCAGGGGGGCATAATGCGGGAGAAGTGGCTAGTGGAATGGTCGTAGCGGGCGTAGCAAAATACATAGAAGAAAACCCACTGTCAGTGGGCAGTGAGCAACCAGCAATACAGAAATACTTTTCTGACATGATTCAAACGATTAATAAGTGTGTCTATGAAGAGTCTATTAAGTACGATGGTTGTGATAAAATGGCAACCACCATGATTGTAGTTTATATTGATAAAAAAGACAGCTGTGCATATGCTTTTAATATAGGGGATAGTAGAGTGTATGTAATGAAAAGTCAGGAGCAAGAGTTGATTCAGATCACAGAGGATCATACTTTTGTGAACGAGCTGGTAAAGCGCGGGGAGATGACAAAGGATAAAATAGCAGAACATCCAATGCACCATGTGATTACCAGGGCTATTGGTGGACAAAACGCTGTGAAAATTGATGTACATAAGGTGAAATACAAGCCGGGCGATATATTTATGCTCTGTACAGACGGACTATACAATGAAGTGACAGACGAAGAAATATTTGAGATAGTGACAGAAAATAAAACTATGCAAGAAGTGGCGGAAAAACTAGTTGAAACAGCGAATATTAAAAAAAGCCATGATAATATAACGGCGATCTGCGTGAAATTGTAGAGCGAGCGAGGAATAAAAATGAGTACAATAATCGGTAACCGATATGAGATATTAGAAAAAATAGGCCAAGGCGGTATGGCAGTGGTGCATAAAGCGAAGTGTAGACTATTAAATCGCTATGTTGCTCTTAAGATATTAAAGCCAGAATTTGCCAGTGACGCTAAATTTGTGGAGAGTTTTAGACGTGAGTCTCAAGCTGCGGCGAGCCTTGCCCACCCTAACATCGTCAATGTATATGACGTGGGAAGGGAAGGAAATGTTCACTACATCGTAATGGAATATATCGAAGGAATAACCCTTAGCGATATGATAAAGCGAGAGGGAACCATTGCCCCAGAGATTGCAGTTAATATAGCAAAGCAAATTGCTTCAGCTCTAAGTGCCGCCCATAAAAACCATGTGATTCACAGGGATGTAAAACCCCACAACATATTAATTACAGCTGATGGCACTGCTAAGATTACGGATTTTGGTATTGCTAAGGCTGTGAATTCCGAGACTATAGTTAACAATAACAGTGTGATGGGCTCTGTCCACTATTTCTCTCCAGAGCAGGCTAGAGGTGGATATATTGATGAAAGATCAGATATTTATTCGTTGGGAATCGTGCTGTATGAGATGATGACTGGAAAAGTACCTTTTGACGGAGACAATCCAGTAGCGGTGGCCATGATGCACATCAATGACCCAATGACCCCACCCTCTACCGTGAATAAAGCTGTCCCAATGTATATTGAAAAAATCATAATGAAAGCTACGGATAAAATCCAGATTAATAGATACAAATCCGCCCAAGATCTATATGATGCCTTAGATGGGAAAGAATCAAGGGAAGCGGTAGAAAACTACTTCGGTGTTAATGAAAGTCTAGATCAAACGATGGTTATGCCGGCTATGTCTGGTGCAGCCGCCGCTGCTATGGCCGCTAGTGCAGCAAAACCAGCCACTCCAATGCCTTCGCAAAAGGACATTGCAGCATCACTTGCCGTAGAGAAAGTCCCTAGCAAAAAAAATTCCAGGGGCATGATTATTTCATTTGGGAAAAAACGTATTAGGGTGGATAAAGTTAAGGCGGGTGCTGTTGCACTGGCTGTCATAGCGTCTTTGTTCATGGCCAATGGTATTTTATTCTTCAAAGATGCTCTTACAAGTAAAGAAATTCCTGTTCCCTACATTCTAGGCATGAACTATGAACAAGCCGTAGTGGCACTAGATGAAGTTGGGTTAAAATATCCAACCCTAGAAGAAGTAGAGCTAGTACATAGTGACGAATATAAAGAAGGCGAAATCGCCATGCAAGAGCCGAGTGCTGATGCTATGGTGAAAAAAGGATATACGATTAAATTTATTATTAGCCAAGGCCCAGATGCATTTGCAGCACCTAACGTTGTAGGAAAGTCCGTAGACCAGGCTATTAGCATGATTAAGGAAAAAGGATTCAAGGAAGGGCAAATCACAAAAGAAAAGAGTGAACTTCCCATCGATACGGTGATTAGGCAAAGCCCTGAGGCTGGTATAGCATTAGAGGCAGGCGAGTCTATAGGACTAGTGATAAGCGAAGGCCAGAAACTAGAAAAAATATTGGTACCAGATGTATCGGGTAAGAAAATTGACGAGGCAAAAAGCGCTTTGGAAAAAGCGGGGTTTAGTATTGGAAAACTAGAGTACGAGTACAATAGTGCCTATGAGTTGAACAAAGTATACTACCAAAGTATATCTGGTGGTCAAGAGGCAGACGCGGGAACGGCAGTAGACCTAAAAATCAGCAAAGGTGCAGGAGCCAGTGAGACAAGCCAAAAGACATTTACCTTCACGCCAGATTATAGCTTAGCTAAAAATCCTGTGTTTAACATGAGAGTGTATGTAACACAAAATGGTGGAAGTATGGAATTAGTCCATGACGCTATACACTATCAAGACAGCAACGAACAGGTGTCCATTGAAGGTGCAGGCAAGGCTAAAGTTACAGTGTATTATGACGACAAGGTTGTTTTAGAAAGAAATGTAGACTTTGAGAGAGGTCAATTTGTTGACTAAAGGCACTATAATAAAAGGGATTGGGGGATTTTATTATGTCAAGACCCTTGATGCCGTCATAGAATGTAAAGCCCGGGGGCTTTTTCGCAAGGATGGGCACGTCCCAATGGTTGGCGATGAGGTTAGCATAGAGATTCAAAAGGATGGCAATGGATATATCCAGAGTATTCAGGAGAGAATCAATGAATTTGTCAGGCCACCCGTATCCAACATAGAACAAATGGTGGTAGTAGTTGCCTTAGCTGATCCAGAGCCTAATTTTGATATAATTGACAAATTCCTAGTGGCAGCTGAACAAAACGAAGTGGATATTTTGCTTGTTTTCAACAAATTAGATATTGGGGATGAATCACTAAAATCAAAGGTGAGGACTATCTATGAACCTATTTATCCTGTTTTTTTCGTTTGTGGTAAAACCGGCGAGGGTATAGCCTCCATGAAAGAAGCACTAGGAAGCAACAAAACTGCTTTTGCTGGACCATCAGGTGTGGGAAAATCAACTCTTATCAACTTTCTAGTGGAAAGTGCTGATATGCAAACAGGTGTCATTAGTCAAAAAACCAAAAGGGGAAAACACACCACAAGGCATGTAGAACTAATACAAACAGAGTTCGGGGCTAAAATTTTTGATACACCGGGGTTTACCTCTTTTGAAGTGGCAAACATCGAAAAAGAAGATTTAGATACGTATTTTCCAGAAATAGAGCCACTGAGAGGGTCATGTAAGTTTAAGGGCTGTAGCCATATAGCAGAGCCAGATTGTGCGGTGAAAGCTGCTGTCACATCTGAGGAAGTCAGCCAAAGCAGATATGACTCCTATGTGAGTCAGTATAAAGCCATAAGAGATCGTAAAATATGGTAGTGTCATGACAGTATAAAGAGGTGCTTATGTGTAAGAAAATTTCTCCTTCCATATTATCCGCGGACTTCGCCAACTTGCTTGCTGATGTGCAGGCGGTAGAGAGAGCGGGCGTACAGCTATTACATATTGATGTGATGGATGGGCACTTTGTGCCGAACATCTCCTACGGAGCAATAGTATTAAAGGCATTGGCTGGAAAGACAACAATACCTTTTGATGTTCATTTGATGATAGAATGCCCTGAACTGTATATCAACGAATTTGCCATGGATCAAACAGAATATATTACAGTTCATGCAGAGGCATGTGCTCATCTTCACAGGGTGGTGCAGCAAATAAAAAAACTAGGGAAAAGGGTTGGTGTGGCTTTAAATCCTGCCACGAGCCTATCGTCATTGGATTATATTTGGGATGACATAGACATGGTTTTGATTATGAGTGTCAACCCTGGGTATGGTGGACAAACCTTCATACCGAACGCATTGGATAAAGTCAAAGCTGTCAAGGCTGAGATTGAAAAGCGAGGGCTAAATATTGAAATCCAAATAGATGGAGGCATTACCTTAGATAATATAGAGGCAGTAACAAGGGCAGGTGTGGACATTGCTGTAGCAGGCTCAGCCATTTTTCACAGCGAAAATATTTATGAAACTGCAAAGCAATTCGTGAATAAGGTACTTTCACGGTAAATAGCAAGGTACAGCCATACAAAACAGGGTAACTTCCAATCCCTTGCAATTAAGTAATAATTCTGATAGAATAGAAGTAGACATTAAGAATGCGCGCAGCGAAAGTTGTGCGCATTTTGTGCGTTTGGGACTTATAACAAAAACGTTCATAATTGACAAACGGAGGTCATCATGAGAAAAAATCGAAAAGTTATCGCATTTATACTGTGCCTCGCACTTCTGATTCTTCCAGTCAGGGTAAACTAAAGAATATGCCAGTAAGCGCTGTGCAAAATCCGATTTTGCCATAATAAAGATAACCGCCCATAAGGGTTTTATACGAATAACCGGGGGTGGACGTAGGTCTGCTCCTTTTTCTAAAATAAAATAATACATATATTTACATAATTTGAAACAAATACTTGACGCGGAAAGCTAAAAGTGATATGGTTTAATTAACAATATATTACATTTGTGGGATTCAAATGCAAACTTGATAGAGTCGTTATTTTATGCTAGAATTAAAGGAGATTCGATGACAGAGAAATACCCAAATAACCCACAGGACATACGATTCAAGGAACTGTTTAAAAACAAAGATGCGTTTTTAAGTTTGTTAAAGGAGTTCGTATCAGAACCGTGGAGAGAAGAAATTGACAAAGGTAGCCTACGAAGATCAAACCATAGCTTTATATTGCAGGACTTCAAAGAAAAAGAAGCCGATGTGATTTATGAAGCTAAAATCAAAGGACAAGACGTCATATTCTATATACTGATGGAGTTACAATCAAATGTAGATTATCGCATGACATACCGATTGTTACTTTATATAGTCGAAATAATGAGAGAATATTATAATCAATCCGATGAAAAGCAAAGAGCTAGGAAAAATTTTAAATTTCCAGTGGTGATACCCATTGTGTTTTTTAGCGGAAGTGACAAATGGACGGTTTCGCTGGAAGCAAAAGATATGTTCTCTAGTCCAGAGGCATTTGGAAACCATGTGCTCAACTTTGAATATATTTTTATAGACATAAAAGGGTTGCAAATAGAGGATTTAAAGCGATTGTCATCAAGGCTATTAGAAGTGGTTATGGTGTTAGAAAAGTCCCAAAATAGCGATGAGCTTTTTTTAAATATAAAAGCCATGCTCGATAAGATCAAAGTGATGGGAGAAGAAGACGAACGAATCCTAAATGTGTTCGTTGCCATCATATCAAAAATCTATGGGAATGAAAGAACAGAAGACATCAAGCAAATTATTGCTGATGCAAAGAGTGAGGGGGAGATTGGTATGTTAAGTGACATTCTAGCAAATCCACAGAAAGATCGTGAAATGATGCAGCGCAAGTGGAAACGCGAAGGCCTTGCTGCAGGAAAAAAAGAAGGTCTAAAAGAAGGTCTAAAAGAAGGAAGGATTCAAGGAGAGATTCAAGGAGAGATTCAAGGAGAAATCAAAGCAAAGATTGAGACTGCTAAAAACCTACTTGAGCATCTTGATATAGCCACCATCGCTAAAGCCACAGGACTGACGGTGGAAGAAGTAGAAAAGCTGAAATTCAATAGCGCTGTGCAAAATCAATAAAATAATAGAGATGGTGCAAAAAAGGAGAAAATACGGATGCACAATATCCTCCTGTGTTGAAAGTATTATCGGTGTGGGAAGTAAGTTTGTGGTGAAGTTTCAAATAGGGGTGTCAAATTGATCATATTGTCCGCAGAAAAAATAAGCAAAAGCTATACAGATAAAAAGCTACTGGATGAAGTTTCTCTCTTTTTAAATGAGGGAGACAAAATCGGTGTGATTGGCGTGAACGGCGCAGGGAAATCTACTTTTCTAAAAATCATTGCAGGGTTAGAAACACCAGATACTGGAACTATTGCGAAGCCGGCAGGAACACGGATCAGTGTTTTGCCTCAAACGCCCATATACGAAAACAATTTAAACATTGTAGAACAAGTTTTTGAGGGCGCATCCTCAGAGACAAAAGAAATCATGGACTATGAAGCGAAAAATATATTGTCAAGACTTGGGTTCACAGATTTTACCCTACCAGTGAAAGGATTGTCTGGTGGGGAGAAAAAGCGGATCGCAATTGCAAGTGCATTGGTAACACCCTGTGAGCTGTTGATATTAGATGAGCCGACCAATCATCTAGACAGCGAAATGGTAGCATGGCTTGAAAGCTATCTAAAGCGCTTTACAGGTGCTATTTTAATGATCACCCATGACAGGTATTTTTTGGACAATGTTTCAAACCGCATTGTAGAAGTAGAAAATGGAAACTTGTATGGATATCCATCAAACTTTTCGGACTATTTGGTTGCGAAGGTAGCAAGAGAAGAAATGGAAATGGCCACAGAGCGTAAAAACAAAAGTCTATACAAAAAAGAACTTGAATGGATCAGAAGGGGCGCAAGGGCGAGAAGTACAAAAAGCAAATTCCGCATAGAGCAATTTGAAAAGCTTGAAGAACGTGATATGCCATCACAGGGAACCAATGTGGAAATGAATTTGACGTTATCGAGGCTGGGCAAGAAAACAATTGAATTAATTGATGTGTCAAAAAGTTACAATGGAAAACAACTGTTTAAACCATTTTCTCACTTATTTTTGCGTGACGCACGCATCGGCATCGTTGGACGAAATGGAAGTGGCAAGTCGACGCTACTCAAAATCATTGCAGGATTCACAGACACAGACACTGGCTCTGTTGATGTTGGAGAAACAGTAAAAATTGGTTATTTTTCCCAAGAATATGATTTGTCAAAATGGCATACTATACGTGCCATTGAATACATCAGGGAGGTTGCCGAGCAGATTACGACCCTAGATGGCACCATATCAGCGTCACAGCTGATGGAGAGGTTTTTATTCCCGCCTGAGCTGCAATACAACACGGTTGATCGGCTTTCGGGTGGAGAACAAAGACGACTTTTTTTGCTTAGGATTTTGATGGAAGCGCCTAATATATTGCTACTGGATGAGCCGACAAATGATTTGGATATAAAAACACTTTCGGTGTTAGAAGATTTCCTAGAAAGCTTTGGCGGTGCGGTGGTTACGGTTTCCCATGATCGGTATTTTCTGGACAAAGTGGTCCATGCTATTTTTGAAATTGATGGCGGCGCGGAAATCAAAAAGTACAATGGTGGCTATTCTGATTACCTCGAAGCAAGGACTGCAAATCAACTTGCGGATAATCATTCAAAACCAGAAGATAAGAATAAGAACGAAAAGAAAGTGGAGCCTAGAGACAAGCCAAAACAATTGAAATTTAGTTTTAAAGAGAAGTTTGAATTTGAGTCAATTGATGATGAAATCGCACAGCTTGAAGAAAAGCTTGTCGGTATTGAAAAACAGATGTCCCTGGCAACAAGTGATTACGCGGGATTGACAGGGTTGATGGCAGAAAAAGAGGCGCTTACCGCACTGCTTTCTGCGCGTATGGAACGCTGGGTATATTTGAATGATTTGGCAGAAAAAATATTTAGTTGACAGGCCCCTAAAACTATAGTATCATATAAAAGTCTTCGTGTGAAAACATGAAGCATGTAAGCCGCACAGAAAAGGTTCAGAAAATTTATCGGTCGTTGACCGACAAATACCTAAGATGGCGAGACTGGTAAGAGGAGGTAAAAAAATGTACGCAGTAATTGAAACAGGTGGAAAACAATACAGAGTTAAAGAAGGCGATGAACTAATCATTGAAAAATTAGAGAAAGCCGCTGGAGCGTCTGTTGAGTTCGACAAAGTTCTTGTTTGCGGAGAGGGAAGTGACATCAAAGTGGGCACTCCTACTGTGGCAGGTGCTAAAGTTTCTGCAAGTGTAGTAGAAAATGGCAAAGGCGATAAAGTTATCATCTACAAATACAAAGCTAAGAAAGACTACAGAAAGAAACAAGGACATAGACAACCATATACAAAAATTAAAATTGAAAAAATTTCTATGTAATGATATATAGCTTTAACAAAGAAGGGAGTGAGTATCAATGGCAAGTAAAAAAGGAGTCGGTAGTTCCAAGAACGGACGCGATAGCCATTCCAAACGCTTAGGACTAAAAAGAGCTGACGGTCAAACTGTAAGTGCAGGTAGCATTTTAGTTAGACAAAGAGGTACCAAATTCCACCCTGGCAACAATGTTGGAAGAGGTGGAGACGATACACTTTTCGCTACGATTGATGGTGTTGTTAAATTCGAAAGAAAAGACAAAACTAGAAAACAAGTGAGCGTGTACGCTAAACAGGCCAACTAATTAAACGAGCCGAGCCCCTAGCAGTAGGGGCTTTTTTAGTGTATACTATGAAAATGATATAGAATACACAGAGGAGAAAAAGATGTTTGTAGATAGAGCAAAGATAACCATAAAATCAGGTAAAGGAGGAGACGGCTGTGTTTCTTTCCGCAAAGAGCCTTTTGTGCCTGCAGGTGGACCTGATGGTGGAGATGGTGGAAAAGGTGCAGATGTAATATTTGAAGCTGACAACGGCTACCGTACACTGATGGATTTTCGATATAAGCGAAAATACGAAGCACCGGCTGGTGAGAATGGACGTAAAAAGAAGCAGTATGGCAAGTACGGCGAGAACTTGGTAATCAAAGTACCACCAGGGACTATAATCATCGATGCAGAGACGGAATTGATCATGAAAGACCTAGCGCACCACGGAGACAAACTCGTAGCTGCTAGAGGCGGGAAAGGGGGAAAAGGCAATGTTCACTTTACCACCCCTGTTAGACAAGCACCGAACTTTGCAGAATCAGGTGGATTCCCACAGGAAAGAGAAGTAATATTAGAGTTAAAACTAATCGCTGACGTAGGACTGCTGGGCTTCCCTAATGTAGGGAAATCCACATTGCTATCTGTATCTACCAGCGCAAGACCTAAGATTGCCAATTACCACTTTACCACTATTTCACCTAATTTAGGGGTCGTAGAGATATTTGACAAGACTTTTGTCATGGCAGATATTCCAGGGCTCATCGAAGGCGCTCACCAAGGACAAGGACTAGGTCTGGATTTCCTAAAGCATATTGAGCGGAACAAAGTATTGATTCATGTGGTGGATGTGGCAGGTACAGAAGGCCGGGATCCAATAGATGACTTTGAAAAAATCAACAATGAACTAAAACAATATTCTGAAAAGCTATCTAAAAAACCGCAAATTGTGGCGGCCAACAAATCTGATGTCCTAGAAGATGAAGAGCAGTTTGAGGCATTCAAGGCGCATGTAGAGGCAAAAGGGCATAAAGTGTTCAAAATCTCTGCGGCAACCAACGAAGGCGTGAAGGAATTGTTATCCGAGGCCCTACGTACGTTAGATGGACTACCTGAGGAAGACGTTGAAGAATACGAATTATTTAATAGTTATCAACGACCAGAAGACGAAGAGGGATATAGAGACATTACTGTATCGAGGGATAATAAAGTGTATGTCCTACAAGGCAAGCAGCTTGAAAAAATATTCAATTCTACCAATTTCAATGATATGGAGTCGCTGCGATACTTGTACAAATACATCAAGCAACGTGGTGCCGTGGATCGGATGATAGAGATGGGCATTGAAGAAGGCGACATAGTTAGAATCAAAGATTACGAGTTTGAGTTTTTTGAATAACAAAACCACCCCCATTATACAGGTATAATGGGGGCCCCAGAGAAAGCAAAAAGGTCTTGGGCAGAGCCCTAGCCCATTTTTGGCAAAATATAGAGGTGTAATTATGTTTAGAGAAATGCGAAGAAAAGATAGGCTCATGGAGCAAGAACAATGTATTGAGGTTTTGAAGACCAATACCAGGGGTATATTGTCAGTGCTAGGAGACGATGGATATCCCTATGGCGTACCTGTGCATCACGTATATCACAACGGAAAAATCTATTTTCACTGTGCTAAGGTAGGGCACAAGCTAGATGCTATTGCAAAAGAGGATAAAGTCAGTTTTTGCGTAGTGGATCACGAGAAGATATTGCAAGAAAAATTGAGTACACAGTTTAAAAGCGTAATTGTTTTTGGGAAAGCGGCAGTCATCACAGATGAAGAGGAGAGAATGGACGTATTCAGAGCTATTATTAGAATACTAACACCAGATCTCAAAGAAGAAGACGTTGATTACGCTAAGGCAGGTGTAGCACATGCTAGCATCGTTGGAATTACAATTGAACACATGACAGGAAAGGCTGCTAACCAGTAGAGGGTCAACGATGGAGATGGTGAAGTGGAATTATCAACTGCACATAGTATTACTCCAACCGTAGTACATCAAAATATTCTTTTGCAAAAATCCTATAATAGATCTGATAAGGAATCTTATCGTATAAAGGCTGTACGTCTTTCATCACTTGCCATTGTGTTTTGTGTGCTAAGACTACAGCATTTTTTTGTTTTGCAAAAGGTGTAATATTTATACCCAATCTAGCAGGCGGGAGACTAGCGCTATTGGTATAGCGTTCTTTGAATGTTTTGCTTACCATTTTGGCTAGGGCGATCATATGCTTTGGCAAAGTCATAATCATGAGCATGCTAACACCAAGAGATTCAGTTTTTAGCAATTCTTGCGTGCATTTCCCACTAAATGCATGGTCGGGATGACCGTACAAGCCAATGGTGTCATCAAAGCAAATAACCATAGTAGGTTGATACTGTTCAATGCGTTTTCGTATCACATCTTTTATCACATCTGGATCAATGGTGTTCAGGTGTCTGTCGGGATAATCAAGTACCTCCACGGTGGCCACTTTTAAAATCTTAGCTACATTGATCAGCTCTTTTTCCCTTTCTTTGCCCAGCATAGGCCTTTCTACGATATCCCCCGTGGGTCCATCTTCACCGTGGGTGAGATAGAGACAGTGGATATCCATATCAGAGCTTTGCAACCGGGCCAACGTACCAGCTACCATCACTTCATCATCTGGATGGGCAAATACGGCCAGCACGCTAAGTATGTCTGAATTCATGTTTGTCATTTTTTAGTCCTCCTTTGTTATATGTAATCTGCGTAAAAAACTCATCCCTATGAGAGCAACTACGGCAGCCAATGGGGCAACAGCCATAACACCCCATGGGTGTTCTATTGTATTGCCAAAAAAACTTTGTAACAATCCAACCACTAAAGCGGCAAGGGAAATCATACCGTTATTGATTAGGCCTTGTACACCAAAGAAAAGGGCCTCTCTATGGATATTGTTAATACGGATATCTTCATCAATAATCTCCGACACAATCACATTGGGAATTACCATCAAACCAGAGTACGGAAAACCTAAAGAACCCATCAATATAAAGCCTAAAATCTTTCCATCAATGCCTGTTTTTAAGAGCAAAGGAATACAAGCAATGAGTAAAGCAACCACTACGTAGGCACTCACAGCTAGCTTTAAGGCTGTTGAGCAAGAGACTTTCCTTAGGATTATATTGTAAACTGGTATGAACAATAGTCCAAAAACCACAGATGAGATAAAGAGTGTACTGGACATACCTTTGCTTAGACCAAGTAGTACAGTTGTGATAAACGCTAAATTATATTGTATCATTTGGAAACCAAGGAAAAAAATACAAAATCCAAATATATAGGTACGGAAGGTTTTATTGGCTAGTGTGTCCCTCAATGCAATAAAAACATTGGGAGAGATTTCTTCACTAGGAGGTATTTTGGCAGTGTGATTTACCCGTACAGTGAGAGCGGGTCCCACCATTGTAAAGGCGCAGAAAAGACTGAGAATCAAACCAGATTTGGCAAATCCAATGGCGTCTATTAAAAAACCAGAGGCACCCATAGCAATACCCATACCAAGGATTCCGAAGAAAGCAACAAAGCTCTGTATGAACATCCTTTGGCTCTTATCTTTTGCAATTTCAGGCATGAGAGCGAAGTACGGATTGACCACAGCCGTATAGGTGAAGTAAAACAAGTTGACGGCCACCACAACCCAAATAAAGCGTAATACCGTTCCGTCAAGAAGCTGGGTATACCATAGCATATTAAAGGAGATGATCATAGGGATGGTACCAATGAGCATAAATGGTAAGCGTCGCCCGAGTTTGTTCCCTGTTAGCCTGTCGCTCCAGTTTGCTACTAGTGGATCAGCCACGGCATCGATCAAACGTCCTAACATGATGCATACGCCTACAAGTCCAGCATCCAGCAAAATATTATCCCCACCAGAGAGAAAGATAAGTAGCCAGGTGGTGATAAATTGATTTAGCATGCCTGGACCAATATGTCCAAAGGCAAATACAACTTGCCTGATGCCTTTTAGTTCTTTGTACTCGTTCATTTTTGTTCCTCCATATTCATTATTGCCATGGCGCCAATAGCACTCCATCCCTGTAGATTAGAACCTTTGCCAGTGATTGGGTTAAAATATTCACAAGGGGTACACCAACCTTTTTCAAGTCCATACTGGAACCAACGTGTAATAGGATAGGTTCCGTCCATGCCGTGCCTTACCTTAGCTAGACCATACACGCAAGACCAAAAGGGCCAATCGCTTCCATTGTGATAAACAAAGTCATAACTGCTTTTTTCTACAAGATGATTTTTGTTTGCATAAGGTGGGTAACAACACATGGTGCCCCAGTCTCCAAAGGGTTGTAAATCATTATTTTGGGTCTCTAGTAGGGATTCCATTTTTTCTAACATTTTTTTAGCACGATCTGGTTTCACTATATCAAACAGCGCTAATAAAACCGTATCGATTGACAAGTTGTCCTCACAAAAATCTTTTGATTGATAGTTTACATAATATCCTTTATCCTCTTGCCACAGCAAATCATCAATTGCCTGCCCAATCAGTGCGGATTTTTCTACGTAATACGCAGCCCTCGTGTCATTCTCCAAGGCTAAGAGCTTTCCCGTTCCCTTGACGGCTTGGGCAAAGAGTGCCTGGATATAGGTCACATATCCTTCCCTAAAAATATTGTCGCACCAGTCATGTCTGTTGGTAGATTCTCGATAAAGCAAATGGTTTTCATCGGCTTTTGATAAAAGTGTGTCACTGATAAACATGGACCAATCTAGTAAGGATTTGCCATGGGCTATCTCATGCAATATACTTTTGTCCTTGGTTTGGGAGATATAGTCGTAGAGCAAGATGACAAAATACTGGGGCGAGTCGAGATGATTGTCCCAGAAGGCTTGGCCATGTTCTTTGACCGCACTAGGGCAAGTTCCATCTGGCATAATACCGCTAGCAAGGGTCAAGAGTTGAGCTCTCACCAATTCAGGTTTGTGTGCCAGTACGCCAAGGGCTGTAAAATAAGAATCACGGTAATAGGTCCTAGCAGGGGCACTATAATGAACACCAGCGAAGAAGCCTTTAAAATCTCCGATTTCTTTGTACATGTTGATACCACAGTTTAGGCAAGCTGCATGCTGGCTGGCGTGAATACCATATTTTGAGGAAACCTCCAATAGCCAATTTCTATACACTGTGTCTTGTTCATACCCATGGTCAAACCCGTCAAGCAAGGAGCTTGTACCGGTTTCATCTGCGTATACTAGCTTGATGCAAACAACCTCTCCTAGGGGCAACTTTGCACTGAGAGAGTAATGCCTGCCGACGTCTTGGATTTCCCGCAATTGTATACTTACATTGGAGAAAATCTGCGCATTTTCGTCTTTAGAGAGATACCCAAAGTCTAGGTTGAAAGTAGCATCAGCGTCGCCCCTATTGATTACCCGATATAGCTGATAGACACAGGGACTACTTTCATCTAAAAAGGTTTCGGATGCAACAGAAATAATATTTGATTTGGTTGCTGATCCTATATCTACGTTCATATACACCTGTTGCCTACGACCGATCATCTCTACACTCTTTTCGTCAAGGGCTGAAATGGACAGGTTGTTGATGGAAAGGGCAGTATAAAAGCTGTCTGGCACGAATACTTGGCCTTTGCCTGCCACAGAAAACCCACTGATGGCACCGCAGCCATCGAACTGAGCCAAAACACTGGTGTTAGAAGTATCATAGTATGCTTTTTCGTAGAACATACCGTCTAGTGTTAGGTAGCCATTTTTTGTATGTATCATAGACTATGTCCTTTCTATTTTAATATCACGATGCAAATAATCATGTATGATTACTTCAAAATGGGCATTTGGTCCGCTAACGGTAAGCGCATTGCGACCAGCATCAAAGGCAAAAGTTGTGATACAATTTGAAGTCAAATATTCATAGCTCTCACCATCATCCCAAAAGAGATTGCTTGAAAAATCAGCACTTTCTGGAATGAATACGTGATAGGATAGTTGTTTATCATCTATAGCCAATTGGATAACGCTACCTGCGCGGACAAATACTGACAATGGATCCTCCATAGAGGCAGGACAGGTTATGGCTTTGCCACCTTTGTGATAATCATCGCCATTTAGCCCATACCAATCATCTTGCGCTGGTAGGATTAGGATTATGTCACAAATACCTTTGTCAAATACGTTGGCAACCATCATATCAGCACCTAGCATATAAAGATCACTCTCATAATCTGTATCGGGATAATGATAAAAAAGAGGGCGCACAATAGGCTCATATTGAGCATGTGAATAATACACCAAGTTGTATAATTGGGGGGTGAGGGTCTGCCTGAATTTCATTAACTGTACAACCACTGGCAGCACTGATGGATACATCCAAGGTTCATTGGCAGTCTGGTCATCGTTCCAAGAATGAATCGAAAATCGTGGCATGAATAGGCCGTGTTGTATCCAGCGCACAAATAATTCTTCATCAGGGCGAGGCCCTGCAAAGCCGCCCACATCATGACCAAAATTGTATATGCCTGAAAGGCTCAGCCCAATGCCCATTTTGTGATTGTATCGCAAGGTTTCCCAACAAGTATAATTGTCACCAGTCCATGTTTGTACATATCTTTGCATGCCTAAAGCACCTGACCTACTGATTAAAAAAGGACGTTTGCTTGGGTTATGACATTTTTGTGCTTCATAGCTTGCTTTGATCATATTTAATGTCATCAAAGGTCTTAGCTCTGCGGCACGGGTAACACCGCCATCTCCGATGCAAATGGCTTCATTGCTCCAAATTTCAAACTCGTTGTTATCATTCCATGTGGATATGCCGTAGTCCAGCAATTGCTTTTCCACATTTTGCTTCCACCATGCTACAGTGCTTGGATTGGTAAAGTCTAGCCAGCTACCCATCCCATCCCAAAATTGACTTTTAGCGGGGGTACCATCTTGCTGTTTCACAAATAAACCTTGTTTTGCACATTGCTCATACAGTGGATGATCAGCCAATAAACAAGGCTTGATGTTGGCAATGAGTCCAATGCCCCGTTTTGTGTAAGATTTGCAAAAACCTTCAATATCTGGGAATTTATCTCTATTCCAATGAAATACATATCTTCGATTTTCAATGGAGGTATAGCCGCTGGATAGATGAAAACCTGTACAAGGTATTTGATTTTCTTCGCATTTGTCAGCAAAGTCATTGAGTAGTTCTACTGGGTTGGGGCTGTCCGTATAGCTCATGGTAGAGCCAAGATAGCCAAGACTCCACCTAGGTGTGAATACAGACCGGCCGCCTAGCATTGAGAATTGCTGTACTACAGTAGAGACGGAGTGCCCTGCTATGACATAATAGTCCAGATAATCGCAATCTGCCCAAAAGTAGCGATAATGACCATGGTAATTGTCAAGTTCCCTACCCAAGTCCATGCGACATGCAGCATATGTATCGTAGTATAGTCCATACCAGCTACCGGCTGTCTGTGTTAGAACAAAGGGAATATGTTTGTACAGGGGATCAGAGCTTTTGGCGTCATAGCCCATGCAATCTATGTTGCAAAAACGATAACTTTGGCCGTTTTTGATCACATCACCAGATTTCTCACCAAGACCCATATATTTTTCATTGGGATGACGCTGTATGTAGTGATATGCGCCATGACCAAGCTCACCATTGAGATTGTAAGATTGTGTAGGTCTATCGTTTAGCAACGGAAGCCATTGTCCATTGACATTGTGCGTCCAACTGAGATGAAATCCATCTAGTGTTATGCATAGACGAAGTGATTTGGTTTCAATGATTGTTTTGCCAGATTCATGGCTAAGAGAGTAGTTAGGGAATGTGAACCCTTGTGGATTAAAACGAGTATTACCATCACCTGCATTGTCACACCATGATACGGTTTGTGATGAGGGAAGGGTGTCAGGATTTTTGTAGAGCATGACACGAAAGATATTATCTTCAAGTATGTAAATTTTTGCTGTGAGAAGAGAATCCATGGGGTTCAACTCTACACAATTTTTGTGTTTCATAAAATACCTCATATGCTGTAGAATTTTGGTGTAATTAGTATAGCACAAAATTTGCTAAAATAATAGTTTTTATAATCCAAAAGCATATTAAAAAAGGGACCGTAGCCCCTAGTTGATTCTACAGACATTGTCTGCATTGATAATGGTTTATACTGTATCATACGTAATCACAGTAGGAGCCCCGTACCTAGGATCTTCTACGATGACGGCATCCATATTGAATACATCTCTTAGGACGTCTGTGGTCATTATTTCTTTTGGTGTACCCTCTGTGGCTATTTTACCATCTTTTATGGCGATCATATGGTCTGAAAATCGAGCGGCCATATTCAAATCGTGTATTACCAATGCGATTGTTTTGCCTTCTTCCTTGTTGAGCTTTTTGAGCAGCTGTAAGACTTCTAACTGATGGACCAAATCAAGATAGGTGGTTGGCTCATCCAGTAGAATTAAATCTGTATCTTGGGCCAACGCCATGGCAATCCAGACTCTTTGTCTTTGTCCCCCGGATAGGGCGTCGATATCTCTGTATTTGAATTCTGACATGCCTGTAATATCCAGTGCCCAACATATTTTGCCTTTATCTTCCCCCGTGAGCTTGCCAAACCCTTTTTGATGAGGATAACGACCATAGGCTACTAAATCCTCCACAGTTAGGCCTGCAGGTGCTGTAGGGGCTTGGGGTAGTATGGACATTTTCTTGGCAATCTCTACGCCTGACAGTTCTTTAATATCCTTGCCATCAAGGTAAACCACACCAGACTTCATGGGGTGAAGCCTAGCCAGTGATTTTAAGATTGTGGATTTCCCACAACCGTTTCCGCCTATGATTGATGTCAACTTGCCTGCAAGAAGGGCGATATCAAGGTTATCCACGATGATGAGCTCGTGATATCCAGCTGTTAGTCCCGTTGCTTTTATTAAACCCATGAAATGCCTCCTATATGCCTGTTTTTTTCGATACTAATAAATATATGAAATATGGTGCACCAATGATGGTGGCTACGATTCCTACGGATATTTCGTTGGGGGCGATGATGGTTCTGCCGATAATGTCAGCTATCAACATCAGGGCCCCGCCTACCAAGGCCGACACCGGAATCAGAACTGAATGTTTTGGTCCTACCAATCTACGCCCTAGGTGTGGGCAAATCAGACCCACAAAGGAAATTCCACCTCCTACGGCTACGCAAACCCCAGAAAGTCCCACGGCAAACACCAAGAGTAAAAGACTTTGCTTATTGACATTTACCCCAAGTCCTGTGGCTGGCTGGTTGCCCAATGTGAGAACATCCAAGGTTCTGGCTTTGTAGTAGGTGATATAGGACAGAATTGCAATGACAGGTGCCATAATATAAATGTTGTCCCACGTGGTACCCCAAACATTACCTGACAGCCAACTAGCAATGAATCCATATGTTTGTTTGTCCATGCGCAGTAGTAGCATGATGGTCACGGCATTGATGGCAGCTGTTAAGGCTATACCTGTTAAAATCAGCCGATTGGGCGAGATTCCCTCACCTTTGATATAGGATAACGCATATACGACCAGAGCCGCTACCAAAGCACCAAAGAAAGCGACTAAGGGAATGGCAAAAGAGGCGCTAGCAAGTGAACTGGCAAAAATTGTAATGAAAAGGGCTACGGTGAGGCCTGCACCTGCATTGATGCCAAGCACCCCAGGGTCAGCCAATTCGTTCTTTGCTATGCCTTGTAGAACCGTCCCAGACAAAGAAAGCCCAATGCCAACTAGGAAAACTACAATAACCCGAGGGAGTCTAAAGTGAACCACTGTCAAGTAGACTTTTCTTGATGCCTCTCCTGTGAAAAGGTCAGCAAATTCTTGCAGACTGATCTTCGTATACCCAGCATTGATATCTAGGAAAAACCCTAGGATGATAATGGCAGAAAGAGCTAGGAGGGCAAACATAAAATGTGATTTTCTTGGTTTATGCAACTTTTTCACCGCCTTTCCTTCTCGATAGGTATAAGAAGAATGGTACACCAACTATGGCAAAGATAAGACCTAGGGGTGTTTCGTGAGGTGGGTTAATAAGCCTTGAGGCTAAATCTGCCATGAGTACGGCAGCAGCACCCCAGATGATACAACCAGGTATTATTTTTCTATAGTCTACACCTACAAATGCGCGAACGATGTGAGGGATAATAAGTCCTACAAAGGATACAGGACCAGCCATTGCCACAGCAGAGCCAGCCAGTACAAGGACAAGTATCATGCAGAGGGTCTTTGTACGGCCTATATTTAGCCCTAGACCTTTGGCACTGGCTTCTCCGATACTGAGCAAGGATAATGACCTTGAAAGAACGAGAGAGCCAATTAGGGCGGCTATGATGAAAGGGGCGGTGGAAGCAATTTGTACCATGCTTATACCGGCCACACCACCTACAGTCCAGAATGTAACTTCTTGGGCTACACCAAAGTGTAAAGCGATGGCTTGGCTTAGCGAGGATAGGAACAAACCAGTGGCAGTGCCTGCGAGGACTAATCGCACAGGACTTTGCTTACCGTGATTGATGCCTGTTAGGCCATATACCACGCAAGTGGCAAAGCCAGCACCCAATAGGGAGAATAGCACTACCACACTATAATTAATAGATACCCCGAGAGCCAAACACAATGACAAGGCAAAGGAGGCTCCGTAGTTAATGCCAAGGATGCCGGAGTCGGCAATGGGATTTCTAGTCATGCCTTGCATGATGGCGCCCGATACAGCAAAAGCCGCTCCGATGGCCATGTCAGCCAATGTGCGGGGAATCCTAAGTGTGCGTATGATTTGATGATTCACATTGTTTGGGTCAAATTGGAATAGTGCGTTTGATACTTCATGAAAGGGCAGTTCTATACTTCCTAGGAAAACAGAAAGTATAGTGGTACCTAATACCACTATACATCCTAAACTTAAGAACAATATGAGATTGAAAGAGGTTGTCTTGTCTTTTACCATTTTATTTCGCTTCTCTAAAATAATCCGTATATGCTTGTAGTTGTGCCGTTAGGCTGATTGGATCGCTGTGCATGTAGGCAACTTGCTCATAGGCCATTGTCTTACCGTCTTTAACAGCTGGTAGGTTTTTCCAAACATCCGAAGATTCTACGAAGGCACTGTCGGCACCATCAAGAACGCCGTAGAAAATAAAATCTCCTGTGTACTCAGCAAGGGCTTCTAAGGAAACCACTTCAAAGGCAGTTTCGCCCTCTACCATAGTAGTCTGTACTTTGGCTGGTGCTTTTAATCCCCATAGGTCGAATAAAATAATGCCGCCTCGTCCAAATTTGTTGCCCATGGTGTAGATTTCTTTAGGCCAAATTTCTACCAATGACACTGTCTTATCTCCGACGATGCCTTGCATCTCTGACTTTACTGATGCAGCGTTAGCTTTGAAGTTATCAATGAATGATTGTGCATCTTCTTTTTTGCCAAGCATGTCTCCAATGTATAGGAATAGCTGATCTGGTGTGTATGCGCCATATGGAATCAGTACGGTAGGCGCGATTTGAGAAAATTTGTCGTAGTCAGCCTCTGAAAGTGTTACGATTAGGTCAGGTTCTGCTGCTGTAATCATCTCTAACATTGTCTCCGAGGTGCTAACATCAAGTGACTGAATGCCATCGATATAGTCTGCTAAGAATGGATTGTTCAATGCATACGGCGAAGCCAATACGGGCTTTACGCCAAGGGCCAAGAATTCACCAAGATAATAATCAGTTACTATTTTTTGTGGAGCAACAGGGATTTCAATATCCCCCTTTGCGGTTGTGAATACTTTGGTCTCAGCTGTAGAGGCTGTATCTGTTGTACCGCCGCAAGCTGCCAATGACAGTGCAAGTGATAATATAAGTATTATGCTAATCAGTTTTTTCATTTTTTGAGTCCTTTCTCTGTAGGTTTGTATGATCACAAAATGTTGTTCATTGCTAACATTTTGCCGGTTAAAAAAGTTAGTCGGTGCTAACTTTTTTAAGTATAAAGTATAATCCACTGCATGTCAACAAAAAAATTGTGGAGAAATTGTGTCTTTTTTGAGAAGGGGTGGGGGGTGTATCAACGCTATGGATTTAACCTAGCAAAAAGCTTTTCTATATTTAAATAGGAAATCTTCTGCAAATCGTCATGGGTATAGCCACGTTTTTTAACGGCGGCGATAAAGTCTGGAACTTGCTGTGTGCGGGTGAAATAGGGTAGTTCTGCGTAGGCTGGATTTGGAGGTGAAGACAGTACGTCTGGGCTGAGGTAATCAGTAAAGTCAAAGCCAAAGAATACATGATCAATGCCTACCATATCCACCAGATAGTCAAGGTGATCAAGCAAATGATCTATAGTAGGCTCGGTGGGGTGTATGAACTCTCGCCACGTATTGAGACCTATTAGTCCTCCCGAATCCTTGATGCGTTTGATCTGATCGTCTTTGAGATTGCGAGGATGGGGACAAAGATTGTATACATTGGAATGGCTGGCTATCATAGGCCCATTGGCTATACCAGCTATATCCCAAAATGTCTTTTCGTTGGCATGAGACACGTCTAGCAGTATGTCAAGTTCTTCTATGATCTCCACGGCTCTTTTGCCCACGGGGGTGATTCCTTGTGTTGTCTTTTCTGACTTTGCTCCTGTAGCAAATGGGTTTTCTAGGTTCCACGTTAAAGACGCATGGCGCAATCCTTTTTGATGAAGTGTGTACAGCTTTTCGGGGTCGCCATCTAACCCTTCAAGTCCTTCTATTCCTAGGATTAAGGCTATTTTACCAGATTCATTGGCAGCGTGAAGCTCATGGATGTTTTTCACAGGAAAAGCAACTTCTGGAAGATTAGTCAACTCGGCGTAGCTGTGATCTATTATTTCATTCATGCGACATGGGCAACCATCAGAATGACCTGAGGCATCTATCCAAATGACCGCAATTAGCCCATTGACACCACCACGCCTTAGTTTTGGCAAATGGATTTTGCGAAAGGAATCCATCTCACCAGAAAGACGATGATTGGTCAAGTCTACAAGCAGGTCAGAATGACCGTCAAATATGTTCATAAAAGAGCCTCCTACAATTGGTAATTATTTTTTAACATTGCCTATTTCAATACTTCACTGAGCGTAATTGCTTCATTATAGCAGAACAAACAATGATTTTTCAAGTAGATGTGAAGACGGTTATATGGTACTATTTATATATGATTAATATAGCTATGGTAGAAGATGAAGCTGGGTATGCAGACCAGCTAAAGGGGTATTTAGAGACCTTTGCAACTGAATATGGAGAAGAATTTGAGATAAGCCATTTTACCGACGGTGATGAGATACTGGTGGGATATAATGGTGGTTTTGACATTATATTGATGGACATCCAGATGAAGTTGATGGACGGTATGACTGCGGCAGAGGAAATACGAAAGCTAGACCCAGAAGTGGTGATTATCTTCATCACCAACATGGCTCAATATGCCATTCGGGGCTATGCGGTGGACGCACTGGACTATGTCCTAAAGCCAGTGTCATATTTTGCCCTGAGTCAGCGATTAGAACGGGCTATCGACCGGATGAAGAGGCGAACCGCTAGCTATATGAATATAACCATAAAGGGTGGAACCCAAAAGCTAGATATTAGCAAAATTTATTACATCGAAAGCTACAACCACAATCTTATATTTCATACAAAAAATGGAGAGTATACATCCGCTGGGACGATAAAGGATGCGGAGGAGATTTTGGCACAACATGGGTTTTATCGTGGGAACAAAGGCTATATCATCAATCTGAAATATGTGGATGGCATGAGAGAAGGCTGCGCTATGGTAGGTGGCGAGCCTCTATTGATTAGCAGGGCGAGAAAAAGTGGCTTCATGAAAGCTCTGACAAACTATATAGGGGAGGCGCTAAAGTGAACGAGGCTTTATATGATATTCCTAGAGTTAATACGGCCGTATGCGAATGGTTTGCTTGCCTAATCTATATTTTTATGCTGAATCGTAGAATACAAGGCATCAAGTTGATTGGTGCGTTAGGACTTTTTTTTATCTTCCAGACTGTTTTTTTTATCTTCACAGACAATGTGCCAATAGATTTTTGGATACCATGTATGGCTGTGGCTGTGGGATTTATGTTTTGCTTTATACAAGGATGCACCACAGTAGGAGCAAAAGACGCAGCGTATTATAGTGTACATGCTTTTGTGCTGGCCGAGCTGATCGCCTCCATGGTGTGGCAGGTTTATTTGTATACCCTTGGTGGAGAGGGTGAGATTGATTATCTTGTATTTAATGGTATTTTTGCCGTATTCTTGCTTTTTATCGCTTTGCTGGCCTTCATTCTCAAAAAACGCCAGATATTGCAACATTCCAAACTGGCTGCCAGCAGCAAAGAGCTGATGATCACTGGGTTTATTGGGGTGGTGGTGTTCTTTTTTAGCAATATTAGCTTTGCGCCTTGGGATACACCGTTTAGTGGTAGTGGTCCATTGGATGCGGCCAATGTGAGAACGTTGGTGGATTTGTGCGGATTTGCCGTGCTGTTTTCTCATTATGTGCTTTGTACCCAGGTTCGGGCTAGGCGGGAGCTAGAGGCTATACAGGGGGTTCTTCACAACCAGTATGCACAGTATCAGCAGTCAAGGGAAAGCATTGACATGATCAATCGCAAGTACCATGACCTAAAACATCAGATTGCAGCTCTTAGAACAGAAAAAGACCCAGGAAAACGTACGGAATGGCTAGATGCCATGGAAAGTGATATTATAGCCTACGAGGCGGAGAATAAAACAGGGAATAGTGTCCTTGATACCATTCTCACCAGCAAGAGCCTGTATTGCCAAAAACACGGGATTACCCTTACCTGTGTGGCCGATGGGACGCTACTTGCGTATATGGATGTAATGGATATATGTACAATTTTTGGTAATGCGTTGGACAATGCCATCGAATCAGAACGGAAAATTGCGGATAAAACCAAGCGATTGATCCATGTGACTGTATCAAAGCAAAAGGATTTTATTTTGTTGCGATTTGAAAACTACTTTGAAGAAGCAATTGTTTTTGAAGGAGAGCTTCCTTGTACCACCAAGAGGAATAGAGATTTTCATGGGTATGGGTTGAAAAATATAAAGTATGTAGCGGGCAAATACAATGGGGCGGTATCTATCAATACGGAAAAGAACTGGTTTGACCTAAAAATACTTTTGCCTATGGGGCAATAATACAGTTTGT
>JAVBKP010000094.1:0-15771 GCA_031553975.1 Anaerovoracaceae bacterium
AATATGCGGCTACAGATATTCCCAAGAATGTAATTGAAGACAACCTAAAAAAGGATCTAATAGTGCTTACCAATGGTATGACAGATGGTATTATTGGTAAGGCAGAGGGAAATCAGTTTGCTGCATCAGCAAATTTTGAGAAAGTATCCATAAAAAGCACAGAAATAAAGTTGATTGAAAGTATTAGATCTACCTCCGATGCGGACCAAGCAGAAGTGATAGCACAACATTCATCAGTGAATGAAAAAGCAAAATTTAAGATTGAAGTAGAAGAAACAGCAGGCTGGCAAATGGATGCTAGGCATAATCGACTGATACAGATCATGGTGGACGCCTACAAGAGAAAGATTGGCGCCACGGCCAAACTCGTATCATCTAATGGAAATATTGAAGTACCTATTTTTATAGAAAAAAATCCTAAAATAAATGCAGTTGCCATAGGACCAACCATTGTCAATGCCCATACAAAACAAGAGTATGTGTTATCTAGTACCATTGGACCTTTTGTGAGAACAATGGCATCAGCCCTGAGAGACATTGCTCATGAGTCAGAAGAACAGTAGGAGATAAAATTGGACAAAAAAAAATTTCACATTCAAACCTTCGGGTGTCAGGCAAATGAACTGGATTCTGAAAAAATCGCAGGTATGCTTGAAACCCTTGGATATGTAAAAGACGATATAGAAAATGCAGATGATAGCAATGCTAATATTTATATAATCAACACATGCAGCGTGCGTGAAAACGCCGACAATAGGTTTTTTGGAACCCTAGGCAGATTAAAAATAAAAAAGGCAAAAAATCGAGAGGTCATTGTGGCTACTTGTGGCTGTATGATGCAGCAGCAAACCGTAGTGGATACGGTGAAGAAAAAAGCACCTTGGGTAGACTTAATATTTGGAACCCACAATATAGATCAGCTTCCCACGCTCCTGGCCAATGTGGTTAATGAAAAGAAAAAAATTATATCCGTCATAGAAGATACAGAGCAAATCGTAGAAGGCCTTCCCGTAAAACGTCTATATGACTTTAAAGCCTTGGTAAGTATTATGCAAGGCTGTAATAATTTCTGTACATACTGTATCGTGCCTTATACCAGAGGTCGTGAAAAAAGCAGACCACCAGAGGTCATCATCAACGAAGTGAGAGAACTGGTAGCGTCTGGAACAAAAGAGATTACCCTATTGGGGCAGAATGTCAATTCCTATGGCAAGGGCTGCGATTTTAATATGGACTTTGCAGACTTAGTCCATGAACTGAACAAAATTGAAGGCCTAGCACGGCTTAGGTTTATGACCTCCCATCCCAAAGATATTTCGGACAAGCTCATTGATTGTTTTAGAACATGCGATGTACTTCGCAATTACATACATCTTCCTGTACAGTCGGGCAGCAATGCAGTATTAAAAAGAATGAACCGTGGCTATCAAAGAGAAGAGTATCTTGAGAGCATCATAAAACTAAGAGAAGCTTCTCCAGACATTGGAATCACTACGGATATTATAGTAGGGTTTCCCGGTGAGAGTGAAGAGGATTTTGAAGAAACCCTAGATTTAGTACGAAAAGCAGATTTTGATTCGGCTTTTATGTTCCTTTATTCTGTTAGACAAGGCACACCAGCGGAAAAATATGAGGATCAAATACCAGAAGAGGTGAAACACCAACGCTTTAATAGACTGGTAGAGCTAGTGAATGGGAATATGGCTAAAAAAAATAAAGCCTGCGTAGATAAAACCTATCCAGTGCTCGTTGAAGGTCCTAGCAAAAACAATGAAGCCACATACACAGGACGCACCCCCGAGTCAAAAGTAGTGAACTTTTCACCCAATGAAACAAATTTACAATCAATGGACATAATAGGAAAAATTGTAAATATAAAAATAAAAGAAGCCAAGACATTTAGTTTGAATGGAGAAATACAAGCATGACCCCTATGATGCAGCAATATTCAGAGATAAAATCGCGCCACGAAGACTGTATCCTGTTTTATCGGTTAGGTGATTTTTACGAGATGTTTTTTGAAGATGCCATAACGGCCTCTCGGGAACTTGAAATAACTTTGACAGGTAGAAATTGTGGAGAAGAAGAGAAAGCACCCATGTGTGGTGTTCCTTTTCACGCTTGTGATGGGTATATTGCTAAACTCATAGAAAAGGGTTATAAAGTAGCTGTATGTGAGCAGGTGGAAGATGCGGCTGAGGCTAAAGGCATCGTAAAACGAGATGTAACTCGGATTATTACACCAGGCACTGTTGTGAACCAAACCATGCTAAACGAAAAAGAAAACAACTATCTGGGTGCTGTATATTTTGGTGAAACAGGAACAGGGGTGGCTTTTTGTGATGTATCAACGGGAGAGATAAAAGTAACTGAAATCTCAGGTTATATGATGTATGAGCGAGTAATCAACGAAATAGTTAAGATGAAGCCAAAAGAAATCTTAATCCATGAAACAGACGAAAACACAAATGAATTGCTCCAAAAATTCAAAAAAGAAATTCAATTGGTGACAGATACATTTTTTACTATGAAAAACCATACATATTTTGCATATAGTGCAGGAGAAAAGCTGATTTTGAGCCAATTCAAAGTCAAGGCACTTATTGGGATAGGGCTAGTCGATAAAACAGCGGCCGTTAGCGCATTAGGTGCATTGTTATCCTATTTGGTAGAGACCCAAAAGCAAAGCATGGCACACATATCCTACCTACAAGTGTATGACTCAAACAACCACATGTCTTTAGACAAAGCCACAATCAAAAATCTAGAGTTAACAGAGACTTTATTTGAAAAAAAAATACAAGGATCTTTGCTTGGGGTGCTTGACAAAGCCCAGACAGCTATGGGTTCCCGCAAGCTAAAACAATGGCTCAAAGAGCCTTTGCACAGTATAAAAGAGATTAATGCAAGGCTAGATGCTGTAGAGACTTTGGCTGATGATGTACTGCAAAGGAACAATATTAGGGAACATTTAAAAAATGTATACGACTTAGAGCGGCTTAGCGGACGGATAGCCTGTGGCAATGCCAATGGACGAGATTTAATTGCGCTTAGGAACTCTATTGCCACACTACCAGATATAAAAAATGAGCTATCAGGCTCTGAGAGCGATTTGTTAAAATCATTGTGCGAACAAATTGATGACCTACAAGAAGTGTGTGAATTAATTAACAACGCTGTGAAGGAAGAGCCACCTTATACCATAAAAGAAGGTGGTATTATCAATGACGGCTTCTCTGAAGAGCTAGACAATATCAAACACTCCATTTCAGATGGACAAAAGTGGATTGCAGGGCTAGAGGCTAGCGAAAAGGAAAGAACGGGTATAAAGTCACTAAAAGTGGGATTTACCAAAGTATTTGGGAATTATATTGAAGTAACCAAGTCTTACTATGACCTAGTGCCAGATAACTATATCAGAAAACAGACATTGGCCAACTGCGAGCGTTTTATCACCCAAGAGTTAAAAGAAGTAGAGACCGTTGTATTAAATGCAGAAACCAAAATCAATCAGCTTGAATACGAAATATTCCTAGAACTGAGAAAACAACTACAAGATTATATTCCAGCTATACAAAAAACATCATCGGCCATAGCCAGTGTAGATGTGTTGTGTTCCTTTGCGGAGGTTGGTTCAAAATTAGGATATGTAAAACCGGCCATGGATGACGGTGAGGTGATCCATATTAAAAACGGCCGCCATCCAGTCATCGAGATGACCATTCGGGACGGGATTTTCGTCGCCAATGATACATATATAGATGGAAAAGGAGACAGCATGCTCCTCATAACTGGTCCCAACATGGCCGGTAAATCTACATACATGCGCCAAACAGCGCTCATCGTATTAATGGCGCAGATTGGCTCTTTTGTGCCAGCAGATAGTGCGCATATTGGCGTGGTTGACCGAATCTATACAAGAATAGGTTCATCGGACAACCTATCCCAAGGGCAAAGCACATTCTTTGTAGAGATGAGTGAACTTGCTTATATTTTAAATACGGCCACACCAAAGAGTTTGATTGTTTTAGATGAAATCGGTCGTGGCACTAGCACATATGATGGTTTGTCCATAGCATGGGCTGTGGTAGAACACCTTTGTCGTAGCAAAAATAGAACAAAGGCATTGTTTGCTACCCATTATCACGAATTAACCTCCATAGAGGGCATAGAAGGTGTCAAAAACCTTAACGTAGACGTACAGGACCACCAAGGACATATTGTATTCCTACACAAAATAGTAGAAGGAAGTGCCAGCCAAAGTTATGGTATACACGTAGCAAAACTGGCAGGGGTTCCAGAGGCAGTCCTTCAAATGGCGGAAGATAACTTGATCCATTTAGAGAAGGACAAAGCTGTACAGTTAGAAGTTAACAACGTTGACAAAGTTACAAAGTTTGACAAATATTGTGAAAAACCGCAATTGCCAAAACCCAAAGCCAGCAGTGACCAAATATCATTTTTTGACTTAGATCATCCTGTGCTTGAAAAATTAAAGCAGATAAATTTAATGGAAACAACCCCATTGCAAGCCTATGAAATTTTAGAAAATCTAAAAAAATTATTAAAGTAAAATGGTAGAAAATTATGAAAAAAATTCAAATTTTACCTAAGCAGGTAGCCGACAAAATCGCAGCGGGGGAAGTGGTAGATAGACCATTGTCCATCGTTAAGGAATTAATAGAGAACTCTATAGATGCAGGTTCAGATGCCATCACAATAGAAATAAAAAACGGTGGTAAGTCCTATATCAGAGTATCAGACAATGGTATTGGGATAGACAAAGAGGACGTTGCTGTTGCTTTCTTGCGCCATGCCACCAGCAAAGTGGCCACGGCAGAAGACTTAGAAGGAATAGAGACCCTCGGATTTAGAGGAGAGGCACTAGCCAGTATTGCTGCAGTCTCTCGCACGGAACTCATCACCAAGACAGCAGATGCCAAAGCAGGCATATCTGTGAAAATCCAAGGCGGAGAGATTGTCAGTCAAACTGATGTGGGTTGCCCTGATGGAACTACAATTGTAGTATCTGATTTGTTTTATAATACGCCAGCAAGGCTAAAGTTCATGAAAGCAGATGCTACGGAGAGTACACTGATCATCGACTTTGTATCAAAGATGGCCTTGGCCTATGCCAATATTAAAATTCGTCTCATCAACAACGGAAATATTCTATTCTCCACCTCAGGAAAGGGAAATATACAAGCAAATATACTCACCATATTTGGAAAAGATATAGGAGATGGACTGATTCAATATTATGGCGGTATGGATAACTCTGGCAGAGTTGATATTGAAGTATTTGTATCACCACAGAGCAAAACCAGGACCAATCGCAAATATCAGATATATTTTATCAACGGTAGGTATGTCAACAGCAAAATTCTTGACAATGCCGTAGTGAATGCCTACAAAGAGCGCATTCCTGATGGGCGTTTTCCTGTTGTTTTTATATTTTATAGAGTAGATCCCAAAAGCCTAGATGTTAATATTCACCCCAACAAAAAAGAAGTTAGGTTTGCAGATGAAAAACAAGTGTGGGACTTTGTCACAACTATGATCACAAAGGCCTTAGAGACAGTCAATGTGATTCCGAATCTACAAATCAAGCAAGAGCCACAGCCTTTGTGGGCCCAGCCAAAAGAGGTCAGCCAGTCTCATCAATTAGAACCGTCCCCAGCAAATATAGACTATTCTACCTTTTTTGCAAAAAAAAGAGAGGAAGCGGGCGGCAGTCAGGCGGAAATCATTGAAGAGACGCAAACGGAGTTTGCCATAGAGAAAGAGCCAAATGTAGACCTTGATATTTTAAATATTAACATAACTGGGGCAGTATTTAATACATATATCACAGGATATGACGCAAAATACTTTTACATGATAGATCAACATGCCGCCCATGAACGTATATTCTATGAGCAATTTTTAGATCAGTTTACCTCGTCTAAAAAACAAAGCCAATCCATTATGGAAGCCATTATTGTTGAAGTGACTTTGGCTATTAAAAACAATGATAATAAAATAACAGAGTATTTGGAAATCTGCGGCTTTGAAATCGATGCTTTCGGGCCAAAGGCCTATAAGGTTAGTAGCATACCAAGTTATATGTCCATAGAGGAGGCAATTGTTTTTCTAAACGATTTTATGGACAAGGTAGAAGAGTCTACCGATTTCGAGGATCAAAAGAAAATAGATAAAATCATATCCAATGCGTGTAAAAAAGCTGTAAAAGCACATGATAAACTAGATATTAAAGAAATGCAAGGGTTGCTACATAGCTTGGCGAAGACTAGAAATCCCTACTCATGCCCGCATGGAAGACCAGTTTTCTTAAAGCTTAGCCAGTATGAGATTGAAAAAATGTTCAAACGTGTATAAGGAAAATATATGAGAAAAATAAAAGAAAATAGCAAGACCATGGCCATAGTAAAGCTAGTATTGTTGCTGATCATAACCATTGGCATTCCAATGGCTATTTTCTTGCTTTATCCAGAATCACTAGAAATAATAAAAGACAAAGAAAAGCTAGCAGCGCTTTTAAGTGGAGAACATAGGATGACCATTATGCTCATCTACGTAGGAATGCAAATGGCCCAAGTCATCATTACTTTAATACCTGGGCAAGCGGTTCAGTTTGCTGGCGGATATGCATTTGGGGTACTTTTAGGAAGTATTTTAAGTTTTATTGGTATTTTACTGGGAACTATGGTAGCATATTATTTGGCAAAGTTACTAGGAAAAGATGCAATGCATCTGATTTTTGGTGAAGAACGTTTTCAAAAATTCACAGATAAGTTAAATAGCAAAAAAGCTTCAGTCACATTGTTTTTACTATACTTGATACCTGGTTTTCCGAAGGATATGATTGCCTATGTGGCTGGTGCATCAGAGTACAGGATTCTTCCGTTATTGCTCATTTCCCTATTGGGTAGAGCGCCCGCGATGATGATAACAATTTTTTTAGGCAAATCATTCAATGCCTTACTATAATGGAGGAAATATGAAAATTTGGAAAAAACTACATTCGAGAAAACAAGGAATTATACTGTCGGTTATGCTACTGACTTCAATGATTTTATTTTGCTTTCTAGTTTTTATTACAGTGAAAGATACAGATCAGAGCAATGAATTAACATTGCTTGCCCATGAGTTTTTTAGTGCGTCAGACAGCCTCACCAGTGACGCCCAGCTATACGTTCTAACACAACAAGAGATGTATTATGAGAACTATCACTATGACACCTCCACTGTTAAACTTAGAGAAAACGTACTCCAAAGAGTAGCCGAAATTGATATACCAGAAAATCAAATGTTCTTACTAAAAAGTGCGATGCAATCATCAAAAGATTTAGAAATTCTGGAAAATGCAGCATTTGAGGCTATGGGTGCAGGCGATTATCAATCAGCCAAAGACCTGATATTTAGCGATACATATGTAAAAGGGAAAAAAAATATTTTAGAATTGACCAATGAATTTGAAAAAGTAACCAGAGAGACAATGGGTTCTCAGATTAGACAAGACAGGATTCAAGTATTGGTTAGTTTTATCATTACCATGGCAATCGCAATGTTATTCATAGTATTTGTTATCAAAAATATCCGTATACTCAATGAAAAGATTGCTTCGATCAAGTTTTTTGCTGATGCAGCAGAGCAAATGGCAGGGGGCGACTTTGCAATAAATTTGTTTCCATATGAGAAAAAAGAGGAACTTAGCCTTCTTGCAGATGGATATGCAAAGATTATGATTACCACTGAACAAATCATTTTTGAGTTAAAAAAAGTAGAAGATGAGAGGATAAAGGGCAACTTTAATCTTCGGGTGGATGAAGAACAGTTCAACGGTGAATACCGAAAGATAGCTCGTACAATCAACGCCATGGGGGAGTCTTTTCGCAGAACTTTAAATAGTGCACCCATAGGATATATTTTTATGGAAAATGGAATTGTACAAAGCATCAATGAATATGCCAAAAGTACTATGGGCATTAGCCAGGGAAGTGCTTTTAAAACATTTTGTGAAAATGATGAGTATGAGCAGGTTTGCGAAAAATTAGAAACCATGGATGAAATTAATGGAGAAATTCTATATTTCACCATTAGAAATGGGGAGAGACGTCGCTTCCATACCAATATCCTAAAGATAGATTTTTTTGAAAGTAGAACCGAAGCAATTTGGTGTGTTGATATAGAAGGGCTTGCATCGGCAACAAAAGAAACATAAAAAAAACATAAAAAAAATACAATTTTAACTGGTTATTTTTTGTCAGATAAGTTATACTAAAAATATCCTGGGATGTATGTTGAGGTTTATAATTCAACCTACAAAGTGACTTTGGGAATTCGGAGTCTCTAAGATATGGCAGGCCACATACTATCAGTGGAAGTCAGATGATATGAGCAGAGTACCCCCCTATCTAGGATAGGGTCTGAATTATGGCTTTAACGGCATTTTGGGACTTTCTTGAAAATAAAAGGCACAAATACGCCGTAGGGGACCCGCGAATCAAACAGAATGGCTGCAGAGCAGCATCAGATTGATGAGTTCGTGGGGTGGCATTTTGGGTGTTTTTTTAAAAAAAAAAGGACGTTTCCGCAAGGAAGCGTCTTTTTGATGATTTAGAGGTTTTTTGTATAGTAGATGATCTATTTTCCTTTAAAATTTCTCCATCCTCGGCGCCAGGCTTTCAAAGGTAGTTAGGTAACGAAAGCCGACTCCTTTTAATACCTCCTCAGCCAATGCAAAATGATTTGCTAGATGTTCAGGTCTATGAGCATCGGAACCTACGGTTATAATCTCGCCACCTAGCTCTTTGTAGAGTTTTAGCATCTCCACACAAGGTGTAAGGGTATCTCCCATGTCGTATCTAAAGCTAGAGGTATTAAATTCTAAACCTTTTCCATCAGCGATAATCATTTTGAAGGTGGCTTCTATAATATCCCAATACCAACTATGATCAGGTGCTTTGTCAGCGTACCTTTCAAGCAGGTTAAAATGCCCTACAACAGAGTAATCCTTATATATTGATAGACAGGCATACACCTCCTCATAAAACGATACAAAGGAGTTTTTTAGGCTACGTCCACGAAGAAAGTCTCCGCCATAAAGCTCTCTTTTCTCAGCGCAGTGAAATGAACCAATAATAAAATCATAAGGATATGCCATGACCGTTTGACTACATTTGTCGGTGATGTGCTTTTGGATTCCCACCTCTAGGCCTCGAACCACTTTTATTTTACCAGCAAAATTTTCTCTTTGCGCATCTACCTGATTATGATACAAAACATAATCAGGCCCACTGTCTCCATAGAGTTTGTTGGCATAGTCTTCATCATAATGGTCCGTTATGGCTATTTGCTCAAGACCGAGGGAATAGGCAGTAGCAACCATTTCTGACATAGGTGCCCTGGAGTCATTGGAAAAATTTGAGTGTGTATGATAATCGAACTTAATCATTTTATAATGGTTCCTTTCTTGTCAAAACCTGTAAAAAGTGGTACACTAAGAATGTTATTACATAGTAACATAAAATATAAGGGAATTTCAATGGACGCAAGAGAAGAAAAAAAGCTTGTTGCAAAAGCCCAAAAGGGCGATGTAGACAGCTTTGAAAAATTAATACAGATGTGCAAAGTGAAAGCATACAATTTGTGCTTCCACTATTTGAAGAATGAAGAAGATGCCCAAGATGCGCTGCAAGAGACGTTTATTAAGATTTTCAAAAATCTAAAGAACTTCAAAGCAGAGAGCAGCTTTGATACGTGGGTGTATCGTATTGCGGCCAATACTTGTAATGACTTTATTAAAAGAGGGCGCAAACACATTCTAGTCAGATCCTTCACAGATGTACAAGAAGATGTTTATTTTGACATACCTGATATGAGTCAATCTCCAGAGGTGGCATTTGATAGAAAAGAAAAACTCCAAATGATATTAGCAGCATTAGAAATGTTGCAAGAATTAAATAAAAAAGCTATTATTTTAAGAGACATACAAGGTTTTTCTTATAGCCAAATCGCTACGATTTTGAACTGCTCAGAGAGTGCAGTCAAATCTAGAATTAGCAGGGGCAGGGCAGAAATAAGGGAAATTTTAATAAAGCACGAAACTAAATCAAAAATTTAGAGTCTAAATGGTATATAGAAAGGAGTGGAGCAATATGGATAAGATGAATGAACTCAACAACAATCAATTTAGCGATGAAGAAATAAAAAATATCTTAGGAAGCGTACCAGAAATTCCACTTCCAGATGATTTTAATGAAAATCTTCATGAGGCTCTTCTGAGAGAACGAAGTTTGATGAAAAGCGATGGGACTTTAGGTGGTCTAGGTGCAAAACCCTCGATGAATTGGAAGCATTGGGGCGGAGTTGCTGCTGTATTTGCAATCATGATAACAAGTGCAACTTTATATAGTCAAGGCATTTTTGATTGGGTTTTATCAGATACCCAGACCGGAAAACAAGACACTGCACAGCTAAAAATGTCAGTGTTAGATGACGGTGCGGCAGATGAAGGAGAAGTTCTTTATGATGCCATATATACAGAAGACACTGCTGGGGATGGGCAAAATGAAAAAGTAACAGAAGAGAACGTTACGCTAGAATCACCCTTAGCCAAGTCAGAGTCAACAGCGCCTACGGCGGCAGATTTAAAACCTACCCAAAGTGACCAAAGCAGCAGAGGGGTAGAAGATCAAAAAAAACAAGTTACTGTCGTATCGGACCCAGCGGCACTAGAGAGTGGCTATTTGAAAGTTGCTGAAGATGCGGCTAAAGTGGCATGGAACCAAAAAACTGGACTTATCATAGACATGTATACAAAGATAAGTTTTGTAAGTTATACAAAAGAGAGTGAGAATTTAGCATATTTCGTGTATAATATTAATGATGGACAGCCTGAAAGTGAAACATTACAATTCACAGTTAAGGTGGAAAATGGACAAATTAGTGTCTTAGAGCCATAATATATACGAAGTGGAGATTCTAATAGATGAATAAAACATTAATTGCTATTGATGGTAATAGTTTAATTAATAGAGCGTATTACGCTATACAAAAACCAATGATCACAAAACAGGGGCTGTATACACATGGCGTATACGGCTTTCTTAATATGCTGACAAAAATAAAAAAAGACTATGAACCAGAATACTTAGTGGTTACTTTTGATCGTAAAGCACCTACGTTTAGGCATCTAGAATACACAGAGTATAAGGCGGGCAGGAAAAAAATGCCATCAGAGCTGGCTATGCAAATGCCATTGCTCAAAGAAGTTCTGGCCGCCATGAATGTAAAAATGTTAGAAATCGATGGATTTGAGGCAGATGATATCATTGGCACTGTGGCAAAGCGTGGGGAAGAAGAGGGGTTGTTTCCTGTTATTGTGACAGGGGATAAAGATGAATTGCAGCTTGCTTCTGACAAGACCAAGATTGTTCTGACAAAACGTGGCGTTACTGAATTTGAAATATACGATGCCGATGCCATGATGGAAAAGTACGGTTTTACATCACAGCAATTTATAGATTATAAAGGGTTGATGGGCGACCAGTCAGACAATATACCAGGGATTCCTGGGGTGGGAGAAAAGACAGCCCAAAACCTATTGTTACAATTTGGTAGCATTGAGAATATGTTAGCCAATACAGACCAGATTAAAAATGAAAAACTGAGAGCAAAAGTAGAGGACAATGCACAGCTAGCCATGATGAGCAAGAGACTGGCCACTATATTTACAGAAGTACCACTTGAGATAGTGTTTGATGAGTTCAAAGTCATTGAACCAGACTACAATGCTTTGATTAATATGTATGTGAAGTTAGAATTTAACACATTTTTGTCTAAATTAAAACGCCCAGACGGTGGGGCTGTGAAGGTGACTAGTGCTGCCCAGACTTCAGATCAGGCAGATATTCCCGTTAGTGAAGCAGCTAGTAACATGGGATTTGACGTTTCAAAGCTAGAAAAGCATACAATCAACACACTGACTGAGTGGAATGATATGAAATCCAAAATTGACAAACGTTTGATTTTAAAAGTTTTTAGCAATAACGATCACTTAGGCAAATTAGATGTTTACGGTATATCATTATTGTCAACCAATATATACGCCTATATTCCTATCAATGACAATGTAGATATTATGCGAGATTTGATTGATTTTATTTCACAAAACCAGATTAAGATTAGTGGGCATATGCTAAAAGAAGATTATTTTGCATTGCTTGCCATGGTCTACGCTGATGACGGACTACAGAGCATCAAGACAAAAGGCGCTGAGATATTTAGTACAGAATTTGACACAGCCATAGCGGAATATATGATAGAACCTTCTCGTAGCAAATACACGTTGGCCGTTATGTCTATGGAGTATTTAAAAAAAGAGCTTCCAGACGAATCAAGCTTTCTATCTGGCAATGCCCAGCTAGATTTGTTCGGTACAGGAGATACAGCGTATAATGAATATGGTTTAGTATGGTGCCTAACTGTGGCAGAATTACTAACAATGTTTGCCGCCAAAATCGACCATGAGAACCTATACAAGATTTATAATGAAATCGAATTGCCACTGATTGAGGTACTGGCCATCATGGAGTACCACGGTATGGCTGTGGATAAAAAAGAGCTAGAACAGATTGGCACGCTACTCTCAGGTAAGATTAAAGAGATTACATTACAGATTTATGATCTGGCAGGCGAAGAGTTTAATATCAATTCACCAAAGCAGCTGGGACCGATTTTATTTGAAAAATTAGCTTTGCCATTTGGAAAAAAGACGAAAACAGGGTATGCCACAGGGGCTGAAATCCTAGAAAAGCTACAAGATGAGCATCCTATTGTACCGTTGATCACAGAGTATAGAATGTTATCCAAGCTAAATAGCACATATGTGGAAGGTCTAACGCCTCTTATTGGTAGAGATGGCAAGATTCGTGCCCACTTTAATCAAACTGTTACTACCACAGGTAGGATTAGCTGTACTGAGCCAAATCTTCAGAATATCCCTATTCGCCAAGAACTAGGACGTACCATTAGAAAGGCTTTTGTAGCAGAAAAACCTGGACATGTGCTCATGGGTGCGGACTACTCACAAATAGAGCTTAGGGTGCTTGCACATGTGTCGGGAGATCAATCTCTAATTGATGCATTTAACAACGGAGATGACATTCACAAAATAACAGCCGCCAAGGTATTCGAAGTTGCAGAAGATGATGTGACCGCCATTCAAAGAAGTAGAGCAAAAGCTGTGAATTTTGGTGTTATATATGGCATGAGCGAGTTTGGACTTGCCACAGAGCTAGGCATTTCTAGAAAAGAAGCAGGGCAGTATATCAATGAATATTTTAAAAAATATGAGACAGTTAAGGTCTATTTGGATAGCTTAGTTCAGCAGTGCAAAGCCAACGGATATGTGACAACCCTCTGGAACCGCAAAAGGCATATACCAGAAATTCACGCTAGTAATTTTATGGTGAGACAGCTAGGAGAGCGTCTTGCTATGAATACGCCTATTCAAGGCAGCGCAGCAGATATTATTAAAATCGCAATGATAAAAGTCCAAAGGGCCTTACTAAAATCAGGACTTAAAGCAAAGTTAGTACTGCAAGTCCATGACGAACTTGTATTAGATGTGCCAGAAGACGAAGTTGAAGCAGCACAAAACCTACTAAAAGAAAATATGGAAGCTGCAATGAAACTAGCTGTGCCACTGGAGTCCTCCATGAATACTGGTACCAATTGGTACGATTTGAAATAACAGGAGTGGGTATGAAAATCATCGGATTAACAGGTGGTATAGGCACTGGAAAATCAACAGTATCTAATTTTTTATTGCATCGCAAACATGTAGTGATTGATGCTGATAAAATAGCAAGAGACGTGGTCATGCCAGGACAACCTGGGTTAGTGCAAATCGCTCAAATCTTTGGAGATGATATACTCCTACCTGACGGCAACCTAAATAGGGCAAAACTAGGGGAGATTGTTTTCAATGATGGCACAAAAAGAGATACCCTAAACAAAATAATCCACCCCCACATACGTGAAGTCATCAATGCACGCATAGAACAAGCTAGAATAGCCGGCAAAGAGATTGTTTTCTTAGACATTCCACTACTATATGAGGGTGGGTTTGAGACCATATGTCATGCTGTGTGGGTTTTGTATGTACCGGAACAGGTTCGTGTCAGTAGGATTATGGAAAGAGACAATTTGACCAGAGAAGCTGTCATGAAAAGAATTTCTTCCCAACTAGATGAAATGGAAAAACGCCAAAGGGCGGATATAATAATAGACAATTCTGGAGATAAAAAAGCGTTGTTTGCGCAATTAGAAGATTTGTTAAAGGAATCATAGACTTGAGGTAAAAATGAGTTCAACAATCCGTTTAAAACGAATATCTGTAATCTTAGTTCTTTTTTTGATGTCGTCCATGATTGGATGTCAGCAAGCCACGGAGTTTTTCACTGGTGAAGAAGATGCAACACCTGTGATGAAAACATCCACGGATATTTCTGTAGCCATATCTAACTTTGAGACATTAAACCCTGTTAAGAATAAGAGCGAAGATATTTTTTATATGGAAAAATTAGTATATGAGGGATTATTTAGGTTAAATGACGAATATTTGCCAGAACCAGTCTTGGCAGAATCATGGGAATATGCAGACAATGGAACCACTCTTACCATTAACCTAAAAGAAGGGGTTCTATGGCATGATGACAAACCATTGACCGCAGAAGATGTTAAATTTAGCATTGAAGTATATTTGCGTTCAAAGAACAGTGCAGAATCTCTTCATGGCATGTTGATGTCTAATATCAAAAGTGTTAAGACAGTAGGAAAAAGTGCTGTCAAAATCGAGTTTGTATACAATACGGAAAATACTCTCGAATGTTTGACGTTTCCTATTATACCAAAGCACAAATTTAATTCTGTAGGCGATGCGTATACCAAGGTAGGCAACTTTATACCTATTGGAACAGGTCCCTACAAAATTGGTGAAATATTTGGAACTAGGAGCATAAAGCTAGTAGGTAACGACAAATATCACGGTACGAAAATACCAACCAACACCATTGATTTTAAGAGAGTACCTGACAAATTCGCTGCGGTAGAATTATTGCATATTTATGATATTAATGCCATGATATCTAAAGGGAACGATAGAGGCTCACTGTTTGCGGGGAAATCGTTAAATATAATAAACTTCCCTTCCAATGAAGCAGAAGTTGTAGGATTTAATACGTCAAAACCCTTTTTATCAGATTTACGGATCAGAAAAGCCATAGCCCAGGGGATTGACGCTACACAGATTCTAGACGATGCCTATATGGGCAATGGTGTGCTGTCCAAAAATATCTTTCCGATTCATTATTATGGGGGTAATCCGCCAGAGCCACTGGCAATCTATGATGTATCAGCCGCCAATAAAGCCATAGCAGAAGCTGGCTATTATGATACGAATAAAGACACCAAAATTGATGATATGGAAGGTGAGAATATTTCTTTGAAAATTATCATCAACGAAGGTGATGAGGCAAGGCTATTGGCAGCCCAAAGTATTAAAACCAGTTTGGAAAAGCTAAAAATAGGTTCATATATAATCCAAATGGACTGGCCTACCTATACAGCGGCCATAAACAATGGTGATTATGATTTATACGTGGGTGGGTTTTCACTAGCGGACCCAATGAATTTAGATTTTATGCTAAAGAGTACGATCAACAACCCAGCCAAGTTGACTTTTCTATCCATCGATACCACTTT
>JAVBKP010000106.1:0-4877 GCA_031553975.1 Anaerovoracaceae bacterium
TCTAATTCTTCTAGTAATTCAAGAACCTTCATCTTATAAACCTCCGTTATTAATATATTTTAGAACTTCTGGTGGCACTAAATTTTCAATGTCTCCACCTAGGTTATATATTTCTCTCACAATGCTTGAACTGATAAATGAATGTTTAGGATCGGTCATTAAAAACAAGGTCTCCATATTCTCATCTAGCTTTGCATTGACTTGGGCCATCTGAATCTCGTATTCAAAATCCATGGATGCCCTCAGGCCTCTTACTACAGCATCAATGTTGTTTTCCTTAACATAGTCTACAAGCAAACCTTCAAAGCAATCTATCTGTACATTGGTGAAATCTTTTGTGACTTCCCTCAGCATCTGTGCCCTGCTTTCTACATCAAACATAGGGTTCTTAGAAGGATTTTTTATGACAGCTACCACCAATGTCTCTGAGAGCTTTGCCGCTCTTCTAATCAAATCATAATGACCTATGGTGATGGGATCAAACGTCCCTGGATAAAGTACCTTTTTCATAAATACTCACTTTGATACTTCCGTATCTTCTTTCTTTTTGTTTGTCTAAGCTATTCTCACCATTGGCCGTACTAAACGTGTCTGGTAAATCCTGCTCCATAGGATGCTCTACCACTATAATTCCATCATCGCTGAGCATGTCCAAATCACAAATTAATTGTAATGACTCAGGCAGAAGTGCCTTAAAGTATGGCGGATCCAAAAAAATAATATCTAATTTATCTACAATCTTATCGGCCACCCTGTCAAAACTGCCGAAGATAACTCTTGCTCTATCATTGACTGTGCAGTGGTCAATGTTCTTTTTTATCAGAGATATGCTCTCATTGCTATTATCCATAAAGTAGGCTTTGTCTGCCCCACGACTCAACGCCTCAATACCCAATCCACCAGTTCCTGCAAAGGCATCCAGCACCACTGCATCTTCAAGATGTGCTGCAATCATGTTGAAAATTGACTCTTTTACTTTATCTGATGTAGGTCTCACGGCCTTGCCTGTTGGGGTATATAATCTTTTTCCCCGAAAATCTCCTGAAATAACTCGCAATCTCACATTCTCCAATCTTGTTAATTTTACCACAAATAAATCAATCTTTCAATAATCAAATTGGGACGGTTCTAAAGGACGGGCATCTGCCCACCATTTAGAACCGTCCCAATTGCTCAACATTTTGCTGGGGAATAAAAATACCCGGCTAGTATGCGATGAGCGCGTATTAGCCGGATACAAAAGTTAATTAGTCAGCTTTTCTACGGTATGAACCGCAATGGCTTACTTTCCAGATAATTGTTGTTCTGCCATTTCAACTAGTTTCTTAGTCATGTAACCACCTACATAACCGTTTTGTCTTGCAGTTAAATTACCTTTGTCCATGTTTGAGTAGTTGTTTAGTCCTAACTCGTTAGCTACCTCAGTTTTCATGTTGTCTAGAGCTGGTTTAGCTGAAGCATTGTAGTTTTTACTTTGAATTGCCATGTTTGTTCACCTCCTAAATTATTTCTTCGATATTTCGCACCGAAGTAATAATAATTTGTCCTACATGGACTTTTCTTATTACAAGTAAATTTTACCAATGTTGCCAATCAAGTTCCAATATGTCTTATAAGTTGAATTTTTCAGCGTTTTTAAACATCTCCTTCATACTAGTAAGTAGTTTTTTATGTTCTGGTTTTTGCAATAATGGGTCCTCTTTTAGCAAAATATTTGCTTCCACTTGAACCATTTTTAATATTTTCATATGCTTTATCAGGTTGGCGATTTTAAGTTCTGGCACACCGTGCTGGCGGGTCCCAAAAAATTCTCCTGGTCCGCGAAGCTCTAAATCTTTTTCCGCAATGACAAATCCATCGGCACTTTCTTTCATTATATCTGCTCGCTCTTTGGCTACTTCTGTTTTCAATTCGCTAATCAATATGCAATAGGATTGATATTCTCCTCTGCCAACACGTCCTCGCAGTTGGTGCATTTGTGCCAATCCAAATCTTTCTGCGTTCTCTATGACCATAACAGAGGCATTGGGCACGTTAATGCCTACTTCTATCACCACTGTGGCTACCAATATATGTATCTCCCCATTTTTAAACCGTTCCATTATATGGTCTTTTTCTTTTTGTTTCATTTCTCCGTGTAGTAGTGCGATATTGTATTTTGGATACAAGCATAAAAGGTCCTCATATATGGTCTGGACAGATTTTACATCTGCCATGGACTCTGCCTCAGAATCCTCTATTAGCGGCGTCACCACATAGGCTTGTCTGCCTTGGTCAATTTCTTTGGCTACAAAGTCATAGGCACGTTTTCTCTTTGTTGCGCTGGTGCTGTATGTAATGATTTCCTTCCGCCCTGGGGGCATTTCGTCTATTAGCGATATGTCCAAATCCCCGTACAAAATCAGTGCTAACGTCCTAGGAATCGGCGTGGCGGTCATGACTAGCATGTGTGGGTTATTGCCCTTTTCCGCAAGCACCGCCCGCTGATTTACCCCAAATCTGTGTTGTTCATCCGTGACCACTAGTCCAAGATTTTTGAATGTCACATGCTCTTGAATCACTGCATGTGTGCCGATGAGCAAATCTATATTGCCTGCTTCTAAATCAGCCAACACTTGCCTTTTGTCTTTGGCAGAAAGGCTTCCCGACAGGAAACCCACTTTGTGAGGCGCTTTTGGGGACGGTTCTAAATGACTTCCTGCTCGTTTAGAACCGTCCCCAATGGCAAAGGTTTGCGACAGTCCCTCATAGTGTTGACGTGCCAGTATTTCTGTAGGTGCCATCATGACGGCTTGGTATCCGCTTTTAATACATTTATATATGGCGGCGGCGGCCACAATGGTTTTTCCAGATCCTACATCGCCTTGCACCAGTCTATTCATGATTTTTCCAGACAGCATGTCTTTCTCTATTTCATCAATGGTTCTAAGCTGAGCGCCCGTTAACGCAAATGGAATGGTCTTAACAAACTCTTCTATCTTTATGCTTGCATCAAACACAAGCCCGGTCTTTCCCTCTTGCAGTTGGTTTTTTATCATCAAAAGTCCGGTTTGGAGCATCATCAGTTCTTCAAAAACCAAACGATACCTTGCGATTTTAAGTGACTCATAATCTTTAGGAAAATGGATGTTCTCTAAAGCAAATATTCCATCACAAAGTCTATTTCTTGTCATAGTGGCTGATGGCATACTCTCCTCAAAAGACGATAAATAAGCAAAACCACTTCTCATCCACTTTCGCAGCTCACCTGTTGATATTCCTGCTGTCAAAGGATATATAGGAAGTATGCCTGTGGCGGTTTTTTCATTTTTAGAAAAATCTGGGTGCACCATCTGCCGTTTGCCATGGTTTTCGGTGATTCTACCATATAAAACCACTTCTTCATCTATTTGGAATATTTGTTCTCCATAGTTCATATTAAAAAAAATCACTTCCACAGAGCCAGTATCATCTCTTACTAGCAGCTTAAACGTGGATTTTTTTCCTCTAATATAATTACCTTTCACTCTGGCTTCTATTCGCCCACATACAAGAACTGGTGTATTTAACTCCACCTCCGCGATTTTTTCCATTTTGCTTCGATCTTCATAGTCTCTTGGAAAATGTCTAATTAAATCACCAACTGTACTGATCCCTAGTTTTTCTAATTTTACTTTTTTTTGTGGGCCGATAGATTTTAGCGTTTCTACTGGTATATTCATGTTATCCCCTTATGATTAGGTTTCGCCTTGCTACTTCTTTTGATTTGACCCCTACTATAGTAAAAGTAAGGTAGTCCACTTCTAGTCCAAACATATTTTTCAGATTCTGGCGAATGAGTTTTGACATGGTGTCCGTTGTCTCTTTGATGCTGGTGCCGAATTTTGTTATGATATGAAGGTTTATCGCAAGTCCATCGACATCTGTTATGATTTCCACCAATGATGCCATATTGGGTCTATATGCCTCGCCCCATTGTCCCATGCCATGCCCTTTTTTGTTTACGATTTGAACCATAGTATGTAGTGGTCCGATGGCGCCTACCACAGCTTGTCCAATGGTCGGTTTTGTGATTTTTATTATACCTAATTCTGATTTTATCTTGCAACTCATGTCCATACCCCACAATCTTTATTTCATAAATTATTATTTCATACTAGACAGGCTTTGTAAAGTAGCGTAGAATAATTATTGTACGCAATCATATACATTTTAATTATTGGAGGTTATCGTGAGAAAAGGTGATTTTATATTCGTTCTAGCACTTATTGCTGCTATAGGCTTTATTGTGTCTCCGTGGACACACCCGCTATTCGTTACTGCGACCAACGCGCATCCGTATTTGATGGGCTTTGCTAAATTCGCAGTCCTAGCTACTATGGGTGATTTGCTAGCATTTAGATTGATGAACAAAAGATGGTCCATACTAACTGGTCAAGTCCTACGCACCATTAACTGGGGTTTTGTGGGCATGGTGGTTGTATTGATGTTTGGGATTTTCTCAACTGGCGTTACAGCCCAAATGGAAAAAGGCATGCTTCCAGGAGCTGGCATTCCAATTGTAACAGCATTTCTTATATCACTTTGCATGAACGTACTGTCGGCACCATTCCTAATGGGTGCCCATCGATTTGGTGATGTCCTAATCGACCTCAAATTTGGCAAAGAAAACAAAGGAAAACCTATTACCCGAAAACGTGCCATCGAAGCTGCCAACTGGGGTGGATTTGTAGACTTTACAGTGCTAAAGGTTATTCCATTCTTTTGGGTACCAGCTCACACCATTTCTTTCCTATTGCCAGCAGAGTACAGAGTCGTATTTGCAGCAAGTTTATCCATTGCCATGGGTATCCTGCAAGCTTACAGCAAACGTTCTGTAAAAAAATAAATCAAAGTTA
>JAVBKP010000005.1:0-10589 GCA_031553975.1 Anaerovoracaceae bacterium
TCTAATGCAAACACTTGCTCTGCAGGAATAATGGATAATTCTGGCACTCTATTTTGCTGTCCCTGGACTAAGATTTCTTCTAGCCTCCTCACCTCTTGGTCAGTAAAGGCCAGCACCAAAGATCCATTCCGAATAAAATGTACATCCAGTTCCTTGCAAACCTTTTCCATGAGAAAATTGCCTCTTACGTTAAATTTCGCCTTATTAGAACCTGAAATGGCATCAAAACCTGCATGTACAATGGCACTGTTTGCCTTGGAGGTCTCACAACAAACATCATTGTGCTGTTCTAACAAACATACTGTTAGACTATAGGCCGAAAGTTCTCGCGCCGTCAAACAGCCAATAACACCTCCACCAATAATGGCTACGTCTATCTCCTTCAAATAAATTTCTCCTCTCTTCTAACACAAAAAAAGACACACAAAACAAGAACTCTTGTTTTGTTGTGTCAATCTCAAATTATTTTTTAGCTTGCAAAATCAACGAATAAATCTTATAATTAAGGGTTTCTACGTCAACAGGTTTTTTGATAAAATCTCGTACACCCATCCCCAAAGCTTTTTTGATATATTCAGCCGTAGGACTACCAGTCAGGAAAATAACAGGGGTATCTTTATGCTCCGGCATTTTTCTGATTTTTTCAAGCAAAGTAAACCCATCCATCTCAGGCATTTCAATATCAAGCAAGATTAGGTCTGGTTTGCAAGATTCTAAAAATTCAAAGGCACTATCAGGATCAATGGCACCAAAAACATTGTAATACTTTTTAAGCATTGCTTTTAGGGTGCCTAGCACATCAGGCAAATCATCTATTGCTAGCAAAGTAAGCTTAGGAATGTCTTGTGCGTTGGTATTCGCCTCCTTGACAATGTTTAAAAGCTGCAATGCTTCAAATGAGGCATGCAAAGAATCAAAACTTTGCAAATAATCATAAATTCTTATAAGGGCTTCATCAATTTCTTTTGTAAATGTAAATGTCATTAATTCGCACAAGTTACGGCTACATTTGCTGAGTTCAAAATCTTGAATGGATTTGTTAATCCCTTCAAAAATTTCTGGGATAATGGTGCCCTGCACTTTGGCTGCTTGAAGACTTTGCTCAACTGCCGTTTGTGCTCCTACTGACTCTGGTGTAGTCGCTTTCTCCATAGGCGCAGTACAATCTGTAGCATGGGTATATGTACCTGTGTGCGCACCTTTAATCTTTCGGCATAGAGACTCAACTTTTGTGTTAAAATGCCTTGCATAAAAATCAATTTCTTCATGTTCCCCACTTTTAATGGCTTCCGCAAAACGTGTCGCTTTGCCCGCAATTGTTGCAGACGTTACCTGGGTTAGGAGCTTTTCTAGTTGGTGCAATGCACCTAAAATCTGACCTTGCTGTTTTGTATAATCGGGTTGATGAATAGCACCTAAAAGTTTGGGACTGTAATCAATCAGATTGTCTAACATCAAATAGTAAGCATGCATATCATCATAAAGCTTGCGTGCTTTACCCATATCGATTTCCCCAATTTTTTCCAGCGTAGACCTATCATAATCTCGACTTATCATATAATTACTCCTTTAACAATGTATGAATCAGAATTTTAGCATGTTTGAAATTAAAAGTATCTAAATCCTTATCGATGCTTTGTAGTACAGAATCTATCTCGCTACCATATGTACTAGAAAGAATCACCTTCATTTGATCTACGGCTGTATCTGTATCGAAAGCAGCAAGCGCTTCAAGCACTGTTTTGAGAAGCACATTCAATTCGGCAGAATCACCTTGTTTTAAATTTTGAGCTTTTTTCTCTTCATTAAAAATGATTGCTAAATCCTCACTGAATTTTTTGAAACTTGCATGAAACACAGAAAAATTCTTTTCACAAAATTCCATATCTTCCGCTTTTGCAGCAAACTCTAATTCCTTTGCTAATGCGGACAACTCTCGCATACCTACATTGGCAAGAGATCCTTTGGCACCATGAACATCTATGGCAAAACGAGGCAAATTATTTTCTTGTAAAAATGCGCTAAGCCGTTTGCAAGTTTCGGGAATAGTCTGGTTTAAAATCTCAAGTGTGTGAATGTACGTATCTTTCATATCTCCCATTAGCTTAAGGCCTGTCTCCACCTCTAGCCCTTCTATGGCAGAAAATTTTTCGAGCAATTGATCGTTTTCTTGCGTCTCGTCAATCTCCGGTGTTTGCACTGGGCTATCTTCTACTAATGTTAGAATTTTTTCCTTTGGTAAAAATTTAATTAAGATTTCGTGTAAGGACTTTACGATGATTGGCTTTGAGATAAACCCATCCATGCCTGCTTCATAAAACAAAGACTCTATGCCAGTTATGGCGTTGGCTGTGAGGGCTATAATTGGAACCGACTTAAAAGGCTCTTCCAAGCCTCGAATCATCATGGTGGTTTCGATTCCATCCACCTCAGGCATCATATGATCCATAAATATCATATCATACATGGTCTTTTGTGCTTTGTCCACACCCTCTAATCCACCTGTTGCTGTAGATACATCAATTCCATATTGGCTAAGCATGCTTTTTGCCACGTTGAGATTGACAAGGTTATCATCCACAACCAAGACTTGTGCATTTTTTGTCTTAAAGGCACCAAGCTTGATTTCTGGGTTTGATGCATCTAGTTTTACCTTCCAAACACGCCCGCCTAAAATTTCCGCCAAGGTCGTCGTCATCAGAGGTCTACTAATTTGATTTTCAACAGGATACACAGAGGACTCCAGCAAATCATTGAAATTCTTCACAAGGGTGAAATTCGGATTCTTGCCCCCAGTAGAATACTCGCGTATGATACGTTGGGCGGACTTGTCAAAGAAAACATGGGTATACTCTTTTTCATATAAAAAATCATGAAAACTTTGTATTGTGTCACAAATGTCAACGCCAATACTAAGGTTTTCGGCCATTTGTTTAAAAGAATCTGCATGAAATACATTTGGCTCATAGCAAAGTACATGATAGTTTTCGGGATGTGCAACAGTTGCTAAATTATCATCGATTTCGGCTTCACAGAAAATATAAAACGAAAATTCAGAACCTTGTCCATAGGTACTTGTTACAGAAATTTGTCCATCCATTAGCTCAATTAATTTTTTTGTAATGGCTAGCCCAAGACCAGTTCCCGCAATCGTATGGGTTTTGTTAAGATCTAGCTGCTGGAACTCACCGAAAAGTTTTGACATTTCATCTTCATGCATACCGATACCAGTATCTTTAATTGAAAAGCTTAATTTTATTTTATTTTCATCTATTATTTCACTGAAAGCGGTAAGGCATACATTGCCTTCTTTGGTGAATTTCAAGGCGTTGTTCAATAGATTGATAAGGCATTGTTTGATTCTCAGTTCATCACCGTTAACTGTTGGCGGTATATCTTTTGATATAAATGTAGTGAACGTTACATTGGCTTGGCTGGCTTTAATATTGGTAATATTCACGATATCGTTGACCAGCGAAGCAAAATCAAACTTGGAATTAAAGATTTCCATTTTTTCGGCATCTATTTTTGAAAAATCCAAGATGTCGTTTATAATCTGTAGCAGTGAGTTGGCAGCACTTCTTACAGCCATTGCTTGGGAAAGCTGCTCAGGGTCAAGTGGTTTTAGCATAATCAACTCATTCATGCCGACGATTGCATTCATTGGGGTTCGTATTTCATGGCTCATATTGGCAAGGAAGCTACTTTTAGCACGAGTAGCTGACTCTGCTTCCAACTTCGCTTCCATGACTGATGAAATATTTGTCAACTCAATGAATCGGGCCATCCTGTTCTCAGCAAGTGGTGCAGAGCAGACGATACACCAAACTTCTTTATTCTCATAAGAAAGAGCTACAGTTTTAGTAAAAGTCTGCTTTTCTTGTAATATCTCATGAAAGTCCATCTTCAAAGATTTTGTCTTGAGTAAGTCAAGCACGGGACGCCCAATTGCAAATTTTCTATTTTTGAGTTTCAAAACGTCTGCAAGGGGTTTGCTAATATCTTCTACACGCCCCTCATCATCAATCAAAACAATAAGGCTTGGCGTTGCTTCCATGAGAACATCAAATGTCTTGCTCTTTTTTTCGGCGATAAGAAACTGACTGACTGTGAATACGCAAGTAGCGTACATAAGCACACCCGCCAGATTAAAAGTCAATAGCTGCATGACAATATCCATGGAAGAAGCAGATTCACCAAGAATAGGAACATCCAGTATAAAAAGCATAACACCTGCTATTAAATCGGACACCACGACCAAAAGAAGTATGGACATATGGTTGACAAAAACAAGACCGATGGCCAGACAAGCAATCATAACCACAAAAAACAATTTATCCCCATGGATTAGGTAGGTGACGGCTGCCTCGGCTAAAACTGCTGTAATCGGGCACCAAAATGCCACCGTAGTGGCAGAAAATGACTTCACTCTGCACAGTATAGTGGAAACAATTGCCGCAACCAAACCGAAAATCAGCCTATATTTCCAATAATCCCCTTCAACGAAGAGTGCCCCTTGTACAATACTAGCGGTAACAAATAAATAAATTGAAGCTAACGTCAGAGTTTCAGCATGTTTAGCGTAGCTTTTCGACCTAGATGTATTCATATGTGTCATAGGCTGCCCCTTTCTGTAGGCACTACAAAATTTATGGCTTGAGGGCTAATTTCAACTTCCACCTCATCATCATAGAATAGTTCGCCTTCGTAGGCAATACACATGGCTTGCTCTGATGATATTTTCACTTTATGCCCCTGATAATGTACAATTCTATCAGTGAATTTATCATAGTCTCCGCTACTATACGCGAAAATAAGGCCAATTAATTCTGCGGTCGTCAAAGATGGCGTGATATACAAATCAAGCAAATTATCCGTGAGCTCCGTACAATCCGCAGATATGATATTCGTAGCCGTTCTAGGTGTATTTGAGATAAAGAGTGACGTGTAATATCCATCTAACGTTACACCATCAAGCTCGACCTTATATTTTTGGTTGATATTCGTGCCGGTGAGCAGATTTCTCAATGAAGCAATCTTAAAACAAAAACCATCTGGGAGTCCTGTTTTTTTCGCCATAACGTCACCGCTTTGATAGCAACTGGCTTCAAATCCCACTGTGACATGTGCCATTGTACTGTCAGACGCACTACTCAAAAAATTCACTTTCATAGTGCCGCACGTGGTCTGATGTTCTAGTGAGGAAAAGAGGTGCCGATTGCTCTCTCCAAAATAGCGCAAGAACGAGTCATGTTTGCCCATGGGATACAAAGCCAATTCCACATTGGAAAACCCTGCAATCGCGCTTGCTACTTCAAAGTGCGTTCCAGAACCACCATAGGCATGAATGCGTAAGGTTTGCTCGCAGTTCTCAAGATATTTATGTAAAAACCCGATTGCATCGCGACTCCAACGAGTAACATATATTTCAAACTCACCTCTATGTTTATCTGAAAAAAATGTTTCAATTGTATGTATATGTTTTTCCACTTTACCTTTTATTTTTCTTGCCACGGGATTAATAATAAATAGGTGTTTCAAATTTGTACCTCCTACGCATCTTTGGTCTTTTAGGACTACAATATAGATTTTTGCAAGATTTCAAAGAGTTTTTCTGCATCAATTGGCTTAGAAATATGAAAATTCATCCCTGCATCAATAGCCATCAAAACATCCTCTGAAAATGCATCCGCTGTCATCGCAATAATAGGAATTGATGCAGCGGCTGGGTGAGACATGTTTCTTATGGTTCTTGTAGCTTCATACCCATTCATTTCCGGCATCTGCACATCCATTAAAATTGCATCATAATCCCCTTTTTGTGAAGTGACAAATTTTTCACAAGCTTCTTTACCGTTGACAGCTTTATCCACAACGATTCCTCGCTCTGTCAGGATTATATCCATTATTTCCAGGTTGATATCCACATCGTCTACTACCAAAATACGTTTTCCTGCAAAAGTTGCATCTAAAGAATTACCTGGTAATAGGGTGCCCGACAGTAGCGCATCCACAGTGTTATTAAGACTTTCAACTGTTTCTGCAAGCATGTTATAGACGGTAGATTTGCTAATGGGCTTCGGCATGAACTCGTTAGCCCCAGAATAAATTAATTTATCTTCAATGGCTTCTGTATCATAGGAAGAAATAATAATGATTTTTATCTCAGCGCTTACCGAATCACGAATGCGCTTTGCAAGTTCAAATCCGTCTTGATCAAACATTTTCCAATCCGTAAACACAATATGATAATCCATATTGTGTTCGTGGGCGGCCAAAACACGGTCATACGCATCCGTAGATGACGTTGTCCATTGTATGTTTGCTCCCATGCGTTCAAAAAGGAGCATTGCATTTTCGCAAGTCGTTAAGTCATCATCGACAAAGAGTATTCGCAAATTCCCAAATGCAGGTATATTTTTGAATTTTTCTTCGGATTCCTTGTTTACTTCAAACGGAAGCTCAACTATAAACGTAGTGCCTTGATTTTCCTCACTTTTGACAGTAATAACACCATTCATTAACTGCACAAGGCTTTTGGTGATAGCAATACCTATTCCCGTACTGCTGCTTCTTGAAGCATTTTGGCGGTATTCTTGTTCAAAAGGCTCAAATATCTTTTTCAAGAAATCTTCTGTCATTCCAATACCATTGTCCGAAATCATAATTTGAAAAAGCACAAAATTTTCTCTGCTATGTGAACGCTCTTTAACTTCTAATTTGATTTCCCCACCCTCAGGTGTGTATTTTATAGCATTGGATAAAATATTTAATAAAATCTGGTTAAGTCTAAGCGAATCGCCTATCACGATTTCATTGGTAAATGTCGGTATTACAACTTCAAGTGTTTGTTTTTTATCTTTTGTCTGAGGGAATATGAGGGCAATCGCATTCCTAAATGTCTCAGTGATATTGAAACTTTCATTTAAAATGGATAGTTTTCCGCTTTCAATTTTGGACATATCCAGAATATCATTAATCAGCATGAGCAAATGTTTTGATGAGATATTGATCTTTTTAAGGCAATCTTCAACTCTAACTTTGTTTTCGATAGAATTTATTGCTATATTGCCCATCCCAATTATGGCGTTCATAGGTGTTCGTATCTCATGGCTCATTCGAGATAAAAAATCACTCTTTGCCCTATTTGCATTCTCTGCATTCAAAAGAGCGTCGCTTAATATTTGTTGTGTGTTTTTAATATTGGTCAAATCTCTTATGGATAATATGTACCGTTCAATACTAGATGCCGTCTCCACGGGGTGAACAGCAAAGGAAATCCATATTTCCTCTTTTGTAACAGGATTATTAAAAATATATTCCTTCTCCAATTTTGAAGTAACCGCATTTTTTCTTAGTGCCTCTTCTAACTGTGAATCGCCATCAGCATGGCAATATTGGAATATTTTCATTTTGTCATTTTCTAATTCGCTTGATTCTATCCCTAATATTTGCATGGAATTTGAAAAAACAAATTCAATTTTATCCTCCCGCAGGTTGTAAATCATAAAAACTGCATCTGCATGATCGGAGAACACTTGAAATAAAAAATCTCTATACTGGCGCTCTTTGGTTCTTGCATCTATTAAGCGTTTTAAAACAATACCCACAGCTATTAACGCAATTGAAAAAAACATTGTGGATATCACAACAGTTGTGACTGTTGCTTTTGATTCTTTTGTCAGTCTTTTGACCGTTCCATTGATAAAAGTCAGCATATCATTGGATAGTTGGTCTATTTGGGCGTATAATGGGTCCAGGTTATTTTTGATGTACTCCTGTATTTCATCACTTGAATGATTTTGTCCATCTTCTAAAAGTTGCTCTTCTATTTCCACTATTTTTTTAAAAGTTTCTTCTATTTCCAAAACAGTTGACTTTGGTCCTAGATACCTATCTTCCATTGTTTTAGTTTCCAAAAAAACTGAATGTTCCAGTTCTTTTATTGCTATGTCAACCATTTCATAATCTTTATTATCATTAAACATAACTAGCCTGTTCATTCGGAGTTTGTTTTCTGACGCAATATTTTGAATTTTGTACACCGCCGCTGACACTGTGAACGGATGCTGCGCCAATATATTAAAATTATTGCTTAATGCAATAACGCTGTTTACTGAAATATATCCAAAAATAAATATAAATAAAATCATAGCCGTCATAGATATAACAAATATTTTGTTTTTCGCTTTTATAATCATGGTGCGCATAAGCCCCCCTCCTTTGAACAAATATATTAACATAGAATTTTTTCAACATTAACCTATTAATTATACTAGAAATTCCGTTAAAATGCCACTGAAACATTTGTCAAAAAGAGGCACTTGTAGATTACGTCGTGATAAGAACGTTGACGATATATACAATTAGAAGTATAATGAAGTATATAGTTAGCGCGAGTAGATTCCGCTGTTTCTAGAAGGCGGCTAAAGTCAAATTTATTTAAAAATGGAGGCATTTGTTATGGTTACATGTGCGAGTATTTATACATATGAAGTCGATGATCGCGAGATTGCTTTAGCTGAACTCAAAGCGCAGCTTGACGAAAAAGTTGCACTGCTTGAAAATTCAGTCGGCATCATTCTATGTCATCCTGAGTTCATTCAGACAGGTATGCTAAAATTTATATGTGAAAATCTGCCCTTTGACCTAGTAGGCGCAACAACTGCTTCCCAAGCTGTCAACGGTGAGGCAGGCGAGTTATTGTTGACCATTTTTATTATTACATCAAACGATGTTTACTTTAAAGTTGGCGTGAGCGAGTCGTTAAACGGTGATATTGTTGGAATAACTGAATCTGCCTATCACCTTGCAGCAATGGGTATGCAGGAACAACCTAAGTTGGCCATTATATTTCCGCCTCTCACACTGCAACATGCCGGTGATGTCTATGTTGACGCATGGAGTCAGATTATTCCAAACACGCCTATCTTCGGAAGCCATGCCATAGACGATACCCTTTCTTTTGAATCCAGTGAAACAATTTATAATGGTGCGAATTATAAACTTTCAATGTCTTTTGTTCTATGCTACGGAAATATCAACCCAAGATTTTTGATTGGTACGCTACCTGAAAATAGTGTGACCCCCTATACAGGTGAAATCACCAAGGCCGAAGGTCCTCTCGTCCACGAAATCAACCACACCAATACATTTCAATACCTTAAGGACCTTGGTTTTACAAGTGACAACGCCTCCACTGATAATTTTTTATTTCTTCCCTTTAGAATTAATTTTATTAACCGCCCAGACTATGATGGCATCCCTGTTATGCGCGCGCTTGCATCCTTTACAGAAGATGGTTCGGCCATCTTTAGGGGCAATGTCTATGAAAATTCACGGTTTGTTTTTTCAAAGTGCGTTCCTGGTGACGTACTGGCCACAGCCCTAGAAAAAGTCGAAGAAGTGAATGCTATGCCAGATGTAAACGGTGTGCTACTATTGCCTTGCATTGTCCGGCGAATGGTACTGAGCCTCACACCCTTGAAAGAGTTAGAATGTATACGGGACAACCTTAAAGCCCCGTTTATGATGGGGTATGCCGGTGGAGAAATTTGTCCAACGTCTGCTACAGCCGACATAGCGATTAATAGATTTCATAATTATTCACTTGTGATACTTGTGATATAATCGAAAGTAGTGTGATTAACTCAATGGATACAAACGAAACTGAATTTGTTATTTCTAGAGATGAGTATGATGAATTGGTAACGAGATTGCAAGTTTTCGAGCGGGAAAATATCAAGTTGACAAGACAGTTACGCTCTAGCGAAAATCGGAATAAGATTATTGAGCTAGATGTGGCCACACAGTTAAAGCTAAACCAAACAATTACAGGCGAAAAGCGAAAGCAAGAAATGTATACCAAACTTCTTCTTGAGTCATGCCCTGATATTATATTTGTACTTGATGAAAAACTAAGATTTTTGCTTTGTACCAACTCGATATCCAATATAATCAGTGCTGAAAAAATACCGCTTTTGCAAGGAAGAGATTTCGATTCCATCGTGGAAAGTTACCATCCGCCTGCATTCACAGAAGAGCTGGTGGCTTCGATTAGGAGTATTTCTTTGATGCGCAGTGATAGCAAAACAGAGAATAAACTTGAAGTTTCTACTGTGGATCACAAGTATGAAGTGAATATTTTGTCCTTTGAAAAAGAAGATGCTGAATTTGCTGGTGTTCTTATTGTTATGCACTGTATCACAGAGCTATCTCGGGCGAAAGAAGATGCCGAGTTTGCCAATCGAGCACAATCGGATTTTCTTGCCAATATGTCTCATGAAATCAGAACGCCTATGAATGCAATCCTTGGTTTATTGGATTCGATTGGGCAAGAGCCTTTAACCTCTCGCCAACGAAACTTTCTTTATACTATAAAAAAATCTTCTGATTCATTGCTTACTATCATTAACGATGTACTTGATTTTTCTAAAATTGAAGCTGGAAAGTTGACACTTTCCAGTGCCGATTTTGACTTGCATGCACTTTTAGCTAATATAAAGCACCTCATGAGTAGCATTGCCGACGCAAAGAAGTTGAACTTCTCGTTTGCCATGTCTGATGATTTGACCCAGTATATACTGGGC
>JAVBKP010000098.1:0-13252 GCA_031553975.1 Anaerovoracaceae bacterium
TACTCTTTAGCAATAGCGGCTAGCTCTCGGTCGCCCTTTAGAGCCTCCAGTACGATTTTTGCCTTTAACTCAGCACTGAATGTTCTTCTTTTCATTTTCTTACCTGCTTTCTTCTTCATTTTATTATAGCAGGTTCATTATTTCTAGGCTGGTTTTTTGTCGAGTTTTCTTAGACCATTATACATTTTAACAAAGTTACTTTCGCCAATCTTCTGGTATTTTGCAATAAAATATTTGCAGTACGCACAGCTAACGTCTAACAGGTGGCTGCCTCTGATTTTCTTGCAATTTGGGTTTTGATAAATTTGCATAGATTCCCTTTTTCTTATTTTTTAAGCGACTTGCCTTTGGATTTTGCAGTTCTCTTTTGTAATGGTTCTGTTTTCTCCTTGTTTCTGATATATGCATTTTTGGCTCGTTGCTCTATGTCAAAAGAATCGAAGGATTTAAGCAGCCCTCCGAGTTTTGCAAAGCCATAATTTCGAGAGTCAAAATCGGTATGTTGCTTGTTTAGAACGCTTCCTACATTTGCAAGGGATATCCAGCCGTCATCATCGGAAGTTTCGCTGACAATTTTCCTAATGGCCTCCTCAATGACCATGGCACCATTGCCTGTGCCCTTATCTTGCGTCGCCTTGGTGGTTTTTGTATCTAGACCCTTCTTTTTCATGGTCTCTCCAGCCAGCACCTCAAGGTACTTGAATATGCTACAAGCCGATATAAAAGGAGATGGTGTTTTGCCTTCGCCCATGCCAATGACATACATGCCAGCTTCTCTCATCCTCGATGCCAACTTTGTGAAATCGCTGTCACTGGATACGATACAAAAACTATCCACCCGCCCAGAATATAAAATATCCATGGCATCAATAATCATCGCTGAATCTGTTGCATTTTTGCCTATAGTATTGCTAAACTGCTGCATTGGAACAATAGAATGCTCCAAAAGGTTGACCCTCCATGAGTTCATTTCTGGTCTAGTCCAATCCCCGTAGATTCGTTTGTATGTAGGCGTACCGTATTTTGACAATTCATCCAAAATATGTTTTATATATTTGCTTGATACATTATCTGCATCAATAAGTACTGCAATTTTTTTCTCTGCGTCCACGTAAATATCTCCCTTCAAAAAATATTATGAGCAATGACTTGCTTATAAACGCCTTCACTGCTTTCGCTATTTCTATTATACTACACTCTTGTGCAAAACACACAGAAAATCATCCCAATACAGTTCGCACTAATATGCCAGAATAAGTGCCCCGCCAAATATCAGGCACACACCAACAATTTTTCGCTTTCCTACTTTTTCTTTTAGCAGAAAGTAGGATAGCATCATTGTCCATACATACGTCAATGATGTAAGTGGTAACACCACTGAATAGTCTAAAAACTTTAATACATGAATATTCAATACCGCAGCTATTACGTACAATGCCCCTCCAATATGCAGGTTGGTATTTTTAGCAAGTGCCCGTATACCTTGGCTTCCTCCAGAAGTTTTCCCCTTTGCATCAGATGTTTTTTTAAAAAAGAATCCAGCCGTTGCACCAAGCCCTGTCATGACTACGAGCAAAGCATAAATCACCAACATGTTGTCCTCTCTCATTTTATGAATCCCCTCCAGCTATCAAAACAGCCCCTGCTGTAATAATTAGAATGGCAAATATCTTCGTTGTGGTAAGTGGCTCATGTAGCACCACCATACCCAATATGCCACTAAAAATATATCCAATGCTTAGCATAGGCTGTAGCACTGACAAACTCCCAAACCGATAGGCAACCAGCATGACCATGCCGCCTATTACATACAAGGCGCATCCCACTAGTAAATATACCATGCCTCGTTGGTCAGATAGCTTCCACATAAGTTGTCCAACACAGGCGCACATTGAGGATATGAGCATCAGACCGATGCCCACTTTGTTTTTCACAAAGGATTCTATCATTGATTACTCTTCCTCCTATGATTTTTCCTTGGAATATCTGGAAATCTCTCCGCCACCAGCGAAACGCAAAATAAGATTGGTACAGCCAGCATCCAACCGTAAGCATATCGATACTCTCCACATACTGGTGATGCAATGGTGGTAATAAAAAGTCCCAGAATCAGGACAAGTGGTAATACAAGTTTTGGTCTTCCTTTTATCAGAAATATGGCAAATGTAATAAGGGCAACCCACATCATAAAACCAATGCTACTTAGCATTGATACCCCTGGAATGGCATAAATTGCTCTAAAATAATGGTCTACTTTTTCGCTAGCAGCCTGGGTCTTATTAACCCGCTCTTCAGCCTCTGCCGCGGTGTTTATCTCATAATAAAACTCTTCCACATTGTTAATCCTAATGCCTAGCTCCTCACATCTTTCCATGACGTAGGTGGACCAGAATCGGGATACGGGTACAAAGTTAGGGTGCCAGTATCCATATGAGTTTTCAAAGAATGAATTAAAATAAGTCTCTGGGTATTCAAAAAGTAGTTCTGCCCATAACTCCATGTATCTCGGTTTGTCCTTTGAAAAAGTCCCATAGTCAAAGCTATTCTTGATGGGGTCAGAAAGTTGAGGATTATACTTTTGCTCAAACCCTTCTTCTGGGAATATCTCTGCAATCTTCTGTAACTGCAAGCTATCTAGTTGGTCTTTGTGATACAAAACCGTTCTTGCTATCTGCTGCAATGGAACTGACAAAGCCTCTGTCTTGCCTTCTGGTTCAACGCCTAAATAGGAAAACACTGGACCATTGTAACTAGCAAGGAGTACAAACAATGCCACCAGAATCACTCCCAGTTGTTTCCAATACACACGGTATACAGCGAGAAAGATTGGCAAAAAAATCACAAAGGCATATAGCCCATTGTTTCGCATGGTACAAAATAAAAACGCCACAAGGACGAACAAGATGGCTTTTGGTATAGACGAAAAAAACTTCTTAGCATCCCTTGCCATCTCCACTAGCATAATGGTCAGAATCAACAGAATCACACTAAACAAAATATCTTTCCACATAGTGACGCTATACATGGCATTCATAGGGTTGAGTACAAAATAGGCCAGCACACATACTCGTATTGCTCGATTGACACCAATTTTTGCAAGGTACCATATAGAAAAAGAAATAGCGGCCGCCATGACAACCATCTGAAAAGCTGAATACAGCCCAATGCCCAACGTCCTAGTGCTGATTGTTTCTCCTAAAGATATAAAGGCAGAGACCAATAGCGTATGAATGACAGGGTGATGATTGGATAGTCCAATCTCTCCTATGGCTTCCCTTATTTGATACATAGAATCCGTAGTCATAAAGCCCGGATAAAACGTACTATATGCCGGTAGCCAACATAAGACAATTGCTATACCAACAACAAAAAAAGAAAGTCCGTTGTTTGTAAAAAAAATCCACTGCTTTTTTTCATCGATAAGCCTGGATTCAGAAATAAATGCAAAGAAAATTGATAAAATACAAAAGAAAATAACAAAAGAGCCAATGAAAACCACAGCTTCTTTCACCCCTTGGAAAACAACTTGGTCCCACATGGGGGCACTTAGTGCAGGAGAGGTTTCTTTAAATCCCATAAATACAATTAAATTACATATAGAGAATAAGCCTGCGAGGAATAGCGCGCTATGTTTTTGCATTCTACCTACGCCTGTGACTTTTGTATAAGGTCCTATCTCCCTCAACCCTGTTATGCTCAATGCTTTTTTTATAATCATGAAACATCCTACAAAAACAATAAGCCAAACAAAGTTTGTTGACTCATTGATCCACATAGACCAGTTATCAAAATTAATTTCAATGACTTCATTCATGGCTTGAAGGAATATGTCCATTGTAGCCACCAATGAAAGCAAAAAAGACATTGGGGTATTACTTTTCATGTTTGTCTCCTGACCTTGGGTTTTGTATAGATTTATTGCGTGCGCGCTGGGCAGCAATCAGTTGCATTTCAAAATCATGACGGTTTTTTTGTCTCAAAATATCAAGGGTTAGCCCTCCAAAGAAAGACTGTATGGCCGCAAGTACTAAAAATCCACTCACAATCAGTGTTGGAATCCTAGGTACTAAATGTGTGTCTACATATGCAATAAGGATAGGGATAAATAGACCGATGCCCGTCAATAGCAACACTGCTGAAATAAGCAAGAAAAATATAAGTGGCCTGTAGTTCTTAAACAAATTAAATATTGTCTTAAGTACCTTCATTCCATCCGTATAGGTATTCAATTTTGATTCGCTGCCCAATGGACGATCTCTATAATCAATAATCACATTTGATATGGACATGTTCTTGTCAACCGCATGTATGGTCATCTCTGTTTCAATTTCAAACCCTTTTGATATGACTGGAAATGTTTTGATAAAAATGTAACTAAACGCTCTGTAGCCTGTCATGATGTCCTTAATATCGCATGAAAACAGAATATTTATACTTCTTCTGACCATTGTGTTTCCAACGTTGTGAAAAGGCCTTTTGTTTTCTGTAAAATACGTGGAAGACAATCTATCTCCAATGACCATGTCCACATTGTTTTCTAACACCTGCCTTGCCATTTCTGGGGCATATTCTGCTGGGTATGTATCATCACCATCTATCATAATATAGCACTCAGCTTCAATCTCTCGAAACATTCTGCGGATCACATTGCCCTTACCTTGTTTGTGCTCGTGCCTTACAATTGCCCCTGCATCCCTTGCGATTTCAGCGGTCCCATCACTTGAGTTGTTGTCATATACATAAATGGTGGCCTCCGGCACTGCTTTTTTATAGTCTTCTATTACTTTTCTAATCGTCTTGCTTTCGTTGTAGCACGGGATTAACACCGCGATTTTGTCCATATTTCGCCTCTATCATCAATTGTATTATTTATGTTATTCTTATTTGTTTTCATCAATAATCTATGCCATTTGTCTTGTTTCTATTATACGTATATACTCTTACTTTATCAAGAAAATATGCGTATGCATCATTTATTTTGAAACATATCCCGTTTTTTAATTGGCTCATGTATATAGGATGCCTATGAAAAAGGCAGGAAGGCACATTTACCTTCCCGCCCTTTTCATTATATCAATTATTACACTCCATGCCCCAGTACTTGATATGGCCTTTCCTTTGAAGAAAATCCGAGCTGTATTTTTAATAGGCTGTATAATAATAGTATATTTTGGACAGCACCAGTGGCAGCAGCATTTTTTCATGCATCTGCAACAGAAGCGTCTACATAGATGTGTTCTAAATCTCTCCGCCGACAACTTCAACTTGAAACTGTATGGTGGCTATGCCTAAAATTCCAATGGATGGTATGGTATACGTTAAGGTATTGTTTGTCATAGTGGGTACCACAACAGAACCATTTACTTTAAACGATCCTCCAATGAATGTGCCTCCTTTCGGAATTACATCTTCAAAAGGAAGATCGGTAATTGCAGAAAGTGATAGATTTGTTATAGTCACCGTATAGGTTAGTGTATCCTCTAAACTTGCAATTAATTTGTCAACTGTTTTTACTATGGTTGGCGCAAGCAGTAACAGTGTCTCCGCTGGAAGACTGGTGATTTTATTACCACCGAATGTTATGCTAGCGGTATTTTCAATTTTATTAATAAAAGCCAATGTTGACCTCCTTAGATAATAACTTTATAGATATCTAAAATCTACAATGTCATTGTATGCGAGCATGACACGTTTGGCTAGCACTGTTTTTCTAAAACACCATAGGATTTGTCTCTGTTTTAGATTATAATAAATATATATAAGGGGGCTCTTTATGAAGAAAATATGGTTGGTACCGTTGGTTGTCCTTTGTATCATGCTGACGGCATGTAGTGAAAAATCTTTCCTCCAGCAGTATGAGGATATAACCACAAATTTAGATGATTATATTGGGAAAAATATTACAGTAGCAGGCTATTATGAGCCGATTACTGACGATACAACGGGCAATGTGTATCATTTTGTGCTGAGAAAACTCCCTGCCCACGATGGACATGAAGATGAATTTGATCTCATTGGGTATGAACTACGATATGAAAAAGAATATCCAGTCCTAAACGACTGGATTGAAGTGACGGGCCAGATACAAAAGGAAGAACTATACGGCGAAGAATTCCCTGTTATTATTGTTAAAACTTTAACTACCCTTGATGCGCGAGGCGAGGAGTTCGTTGAAAATTAGCAAAACAGAGGATAAAACAAAAGAACAGAGATGAATGCATCACCCGTTCTTTTTATTTTTGGTTATTTTGCCAAATCTCCAAATACCTTACTGGCTATCTCTATGCCGTCTCTTGCATCTTTGGCATAAAAGTCTGCGCCAACTAGCTCCGCATACTCTGGGTTTAATACGGCCCCGCCTACCATGACTTTGCAGGTTAGCCCACTTGCCTTTAGGGCATCAATGGTTTCTTTCATGGCTCTCACCGTGGTGGTCATCAGGGCACTTAGCCCGATGAGTTTAATATCTTCTCTCTTGGCAGCATCAACGATGTCCTCTACCGCTACATCTTTTCCAAGGTCAACGATTTCATATCCATAATTTTCCAGTAACACTTTTACAATATTCTTACCGATGTCGTGAATATCGCCCTTCACTGTAGCCAACAAAATCTTACCTTTAGATATATTGGTTCCATCTGTCTCTAAGGTGCTTTTAAGCACGTCAAAGGCGTTTTTCACTGTTTCCGCGGACCTAATCAGCTGAGGCAAGAAAATCTCTCCACGCTCGTATCTGTCCCCTACCACATCTAGTGATGGTATTAGGTACTTGTCTACAATCTCTAGGGCTTTTTCGGATTTTAGCAGTTCTGATACCGCACCTCTTGCCTCTTCTTTCCTGCCCTCTATGATGATGTCATTGATGGTTAATGTGGTGTTTGCCTGAACAGGTTTTTGCTCATCGCCACCGCTATACGCCGCAATAAATCTTTCCCCGTCTACATCTTGCCCGTTGATTACTTTAAAAGCATTGACCATATCCATGATATCCTTTGACAGGGGATTGATGATAGGGGCATTTAGCCCAGCACCAAAGGTAGCCGCTAAGAATGCGCTGTTTAATAACGGTCTATTGGGCATGCCAAAGGATACGTTGCTAACCCCTAGAACAGTTTTCACGCCTAGTTCACGCTTTACTTCTGTAATGGCTTTCACCGTCTCTATGACTTGCTTTTGGTGGGAAGATGCTGTCAGCACCAAGCAGTCTATCAATATATCTTCTCTCGGAATGCCATATCTGGCGGCCGTATCTATTATCTTTCTTGCCACGGCTAGTCTACCGCTTGCCGTCTCGGGAATTCCATCGTCGTCTAAAGCCAGTCCTACCAGTACCGCACCATATTTTTTCGCAATTGGGAATATGGCATCCATCACTTCTTGCTTTCCGTTGACAGAGTTAATCAGTGGTCTTCCATTATATACCCTTGCCGCCGCTTCAATGGCGACAGGGTCTGCGCTGTCGATTTGAAGTGGTGCGCTGGTCACAGCAGAGATTTCTTTCACCAAACGTCTTAGCATGGCAGGTTCATCGATTTCTGGAAGCCCTGCATTGACATCCAATATATCAGCACCGGCTTTGACCTGGTCTATGGCCTCCCCTATGATATAATCCAGGTTTTGGCTTCGTAGAGCCTCTTTGAGCTTTTTCTTGCCTGTAGGGTTAATTCGCTCTCCGATCAGTGTGATTCCGTCATCTATAAACACTGTTTTTGTAGACGATGTCACCGCTGTCACTGTCCTTGGCACTGTATTTTGTGGGGATAGACCCTCTAGGGATTTTATCACTAGCCTGATGTATTCTGGACTGGTACCACAGCAACCGCCTAGCATCTTTACACCCATTTGGGCCATTTGCTTCATAGCATCACTGAACTCTTCTGGACTAATATCGTATGTGGTCTGTCCCTGCTCTTCCCGTGGCATACCTGCATTAGGCTGAACCAATATGGGCACTTTGGCGTATTTTACATAATCAGAGACCAGCCCCAGCAATTCTTTTGGCCCTAGGGAGCAGTTTAGCCCTATGGCATCTACACCAAGACCTTGTAGGGTAAGTACCACGGTTTCGGGGGTAGTCCCTAAGAACGTCCTGCCGTCCTCTTGGAAGGTAAAGCTACATATGACTGGTAAGTTTGAATTTTCCTTGGCTGCTAGAATGGCCGCCTTTGCCTCGTACAAATCCGATAGGGTTTCCACAAGAATCAAATCTGCTCCAGCGCTGACTCCTGCTATGACTTGCTCTTTGTACAGCTCATAAGCCTCTTCAAAGGTAAACTCTCCCACAGGTTCCATCAGCTGTCCTGTTGGCCCCATATCTAAAGCAACATATTTGGGATTTGCCTTTTTTGCCAGCTTCACGGCAGCCTGTATGATTTGAGCAGGCGTATACCCGCTTCCCTCTAGTTTTACTCTATTGGCCTGAAATGTGTTGGAGGTGATCACATGGCTCCCTGCTTCTACGTATAATTTGTGTATTTCTAAAATATCTTCAGGGTTGGTAATCGCGTATAGCTCTGGTATGCCCGTAAGATTCTTTCTTTGTATCATGGTACCCATGGCGCCATCAAATAATAAAAACTCTTTTAAATCTTGTAAAAAATTCACTTTTCCCTCCCATATTAAAACACACTTCTTTGCGTATTATATCAATCCAGCTTTTTTCAATTTCTCTACATTCTTGCCCGCAATATCTGGAATATTCATGGTATAGATGTGTACGCCATCAATACCGTTTCTGATTAAGTCTGCGATTTGCTCATAGGAATATTCAATGCCCGCTTCTTTTAGGCTTTCTGGGTTATTCTCATACTTGTTTAATATTTTTATGATTTTAGCAGGCAATGATGCACCACACATGAAAATCATTCTCTTCACTTGATTTATGCCTAAAATTGGCATAACCCCTGCCACAACAGGTACATTGATACCTATTTTCAGGGCCTGCTCAAGAAACTCATAAAACAGCTTATTCTCAAAAAATAGCTGGGTGGTTAAGAACTCAGCCCCAATATCTACTTTTTCTTTTAAGTGTCTTAGGCTTGTATCAAAATCCTCACAGTCAATATGACCCTCTGGATAGGCCGCACCTGCGGCACACATGCCGTGGCGTTTGATGTCTGGAATCAAGTCCTTTGCATACTGGTAGTCTTTTGACAAGCTAAAATCGGGAACATCCTTTGGCAAATCCCCTCTCAATGCCAATATATTTTCAACGTTGTGAGATTTTAACGTCTCTAGCGTTGCATTGATTTTTTCTTTGGTAGCACCGATACAAGTCAAATGTGCCATTGCCTCAATACCGTACTCGTTCTTTACCAAATCAGCTATTTCTAATGTTTTGGCCTGTGAGTCACTGCCCGATGCACCATATGTGATACTGATAAAATCTGGATTAAACGTCTTCAATTTTGTAATGGCCGCTTTGAGCTTTTCCACATCTCCGTCTTGCTTTGGGGGGAAGATTTCAAAAGAAATCACCGGTTTTTTTCTCTTATATAATTCACTGATATGCATTTTGTTCCCTCTCTTACTTTATCCTATTTGTATTGGTTACCTTTGGTTGGAGTCGTATTTTCTTAGTACATATTGTACCATTTTCTGTTCAAAGTATAAAGAATAACTTTTGTGCAACAAATTATAAATTGCACGCAATTAAATTTTGCTTGATTTTAATAATTTTGTGTGGTATTCTAGTACGAGAAACGGATACACTAAGGAATACGATGAAACTGAATATTACAATATAGGGGGATTATAAAATGAGTATTTATGATATCAAGGTAAAAGACATGGGGGGACAAGACGTATCTATGTCACAGTTCAAAGGAAAAGTAATGTTAATCATCAACACCGCCACTGCTTGCGGCTTCACACCGCAGTACAATGCGCTGCAAGTTATGTACGAAGAATTAAAAGACAAGGGTTTTGAGGTTTTGGACTTCCCTTGCAACCAATTTGGATCTCAAGCACCAGGGACAGAAGAGGAAATCCATGATTTCTGTACATTGCGATACGATATTACCTTCCCTCAATTTGCTAAGATTGACGTAAATGGACAAAATGAAAGCCCTCTTTTCACTTTCTTAAAAAAAGAAAAAGGCGGCTTGTTGGGGGATAAAATCAAGTGGAATTTCACAAAATTCTTAGTGGATGAAAATGGCAACGTTGTTCAGCGTTACGGCTCTACCACAAAGCCTGATGCCATTAAAAAAGACATACTAAAGCTCCTAAGTGCATAAGGGGTTGTTCAGAGTGTACCGCACCATTTGAGGTATACAATATAGTAAGGAATGACGAAAGTCATTCCTTTTGTTTTGCTGATGTGATAAAATACCTTCATGTTAAAAATCATTGATACCTACAGAGGCCTTCCTCGTAGCATGTACATATTGTTTATTTCCACTATCATCAATCGATTTGGTGACTTCGTCATGCCGTTTTTGACTATATACTTAACCACCAAAATTGGAGTAGGCTATACCATTGCAGGCATAGTGGTAACCATCGCCTCTCTCATTGGTGTGCCTTCGTCTTTGCTAGGCGGAAAATTTTCTGATGAACATGATCGTAAGAAAACATATCTATGGGCCCAAGGATTGTCTGCTGCTAGTTTAGTGCCGTGTGCCTTTATTAGCGGCCCTGTGCCTATTGTTATCTTTCTCATGGTTCACACATTCTTTGGCGGCGCTGTCAGACCTTGTCTTTCTGCCATTATGACGGATTTGCTTCCTCCATCACAAAGGCAACAAGGGTTTTCCCTCAACTATTTGGGGATTAATATAGGTGTGTCCTTAGGGCCTATCGTGGCTGGGTTTTTGTTTGAAAATCACCTGCCTTGGCTCTTCATAGGCGATGCGCTTACGTCCTTTATCGCGATTTTCCTAGTATATAAATATGTTCATACCGCCTCGCATTCTGAAATAAATGACGGGGCTTTCACAGAAAAAGAGACACATGCTGAGGGCAGTACCCTATCCGTCTTGGCCAAGCGACCTGATATTGTCATGCTACTGTTGATTAATGTGGTTTTTAGCTTTATATACACCCAACATAGGTTTGCCCTGCCCCTTAGTGTGGCGGAAGTTTTGGGTGGTGCTAGTGCCCTAAAATACGGTACCTTGATGAGTATTAATGCCGTAACCGTAGTCGCTCTCACTGTCTTTATCACCGCCAGTACAAAACGTTTCCATCCTTTGGTCAATGCCACTCTCGGCGGGATTTGCTATGCCATAGGGTTTGGTATGATTGCTCTCATTGACAGCTATCCGTTGTTTATACTATCCACCGTGGTGTGGACCATTGGTGAAATACTGATGATGACCAACTTTGGCGTCTACATTGCCAACCACACACCATCTAATTTTAGAGCTAGGTTCAATGCGGTGAACTCTCTGACCCATGCTGTTGGTGCTGCTTTGGGGACTGCGCTCATGGGCAAATATATTGAAATGCTGGGACTAAACCCACTATGGTTGCTGGTATTCGTCCTGTCTATACTCAGTTCTGGTGCTATGTATCTTGTATACAAGAAAGACAAATAGCTACTCTGGTATACTAACTTTTTTTAGGAGTTTTATCAGGGCTTCTTTTTCTTCGTGGCTGAGATGTTCAAAGCCTGCCTTTATATCCGAAACATGTTCTGGAAAAATTTCCTCTACTTTTATAGCACCTTTCTGCGTAATACAAACAATCGATGCCCTACTGTCCGATGGGTCTGGTAGTTTTTTTACCATTCCTTCCTTTTCTAAGTTGTTTATAACCACGGTCATGTTGCCACCTGTAGATAAAATCTTCTCTATGATTTGGCCAATTTTCAGATCGCCTTTGTGGTACAAAACCTCCAACACCGCGAACTGCATCATCGTAAGCCCATGGCTTCTAAAAATGCCGTTGGCCCTTCTGTTCAAGGCATTGGTAGCCCTATTCAGGGCGATAACCACCTTCAAATCCAGATTATTCTCTTTTCCGTACAATCGTTTTCTTTTATTAATCATGGACTTATTGTATTACTAATTAGTAATATTGTCAATGTGTTTTTGTTTAATTCTTGTATTGGCATTTATCTTTGTTATTTCAAATACTTTTTGGGATATAATTGTAAAAATAAAAACTGTGTGACCCTTTTAGCAAATATAGAATATACTGTGGTGTGCAAACAATATTTTGCAATCCACAAGTTTTTCAAAACTTTCTAAAGGAGTATTATAATATATGAGATCTTACGATTATTACGGTCCTTCTAACAACCTTTGTCATTGGGATGACAAGGAAGAAGACAAATGCCATTCTTGTGGCAAACATCACGAAGACAGATGCAAGGGGCATGAGCACAATGAAGACTGCGAATGTTTCAAATGCTGCCGTGGACCTAAAGGCGAAAAAGGCGAGCGTGGTGAGCGTGGACCTAAAGGCGAAGATGGGAAAGACGGCTACCACGGAAGAGACGGACACAACGGTAAAGATGGAAAAGACGGCTGTAATGGACATGACGGAAAAAACGGACACGACGGTTGTGATGGAAAAGACGGTTGTGACGGAAAAGATGGCGAAAGAGGTCCTAAAGGCGAAAAAGGTGAGCGTGGGCCTAAGGGCGAAGACGGCTGCCATGGCAAAGATGGAAAAGATGGCTGTGACGGACATGATGGAAAAAACGGTTGTGACGGACATGACGGGAAAGACGGTTGTGATGGAAAAGACGGTGAAAGAGGTCCTAAAGGCGAAAAAGGCGAGCGTGGTCCTAAGGGCGAAGACGGCTGCAACGGCAAAGATGGCAAAGACGGACGCAATGGCAAAGATGGCAAGGACGGCAAAGACTGTCACAGAGAAGTCAGTCTTGTTAGACTTTATGGTTCTCATGAGCTTGACTGCAAAGAATATTGCAGTGGCGATGCTGTCGTATTTGACAAAATAGGTGAACTTCACGGTAAAGCTATCAAGTTCTGTGCCCCTGGATGTGAAATTGAACTCGAAGGTGGTAGAGCATACTACGCATCTTTTGAAGCTGCCATCGATACATGCGACGATGAGGCATGTTCTGAGCTAAAAATGAAATTAGATGGATACACCATTGGTGGTTCTAGAGTAAGTGCTACGATTAATAAATCTAAATGTCAAAAATGCGCTACTTCTGTAACCAGCGTAGCAGTATTCACTACACCTTGTGACAAATGTAGCACATTCAAAGTAATCTTCGGAGAAACAGACAAAGCAAAATTAATCGACCCAGTTATCAACATTTTCACTATAGACTAAT
>JAVBKP010000130.1:0-6774 GCA_031553975.1 Anaerovoracaceae bacterium
ATGAGCCATAAGTTGCTAACATGCTATTTAGAACCGTCCCCAACGCAACAACAAACCGTACACAATATTATATATTAGTGGTGGAAAAAAATCTATAAATATGGTAAAATTACATGGTTAACACAAGATGTTGTGTAACCATTGATTTAGAACCGTCCCCAATTATTCCAAATTCACAATTTAGAACCGTCCCAGATGACGCCTGAGGAGAAGATTTTGAAAGTAATTCATTTGACCAATGGTGGTGAAGGTGGAGCAAAGACCCACATCATCACATTATTAGATAGAGCATCCAAGGAAATAGAGATAGAACTTGTACACTTTAGCGATGGCAAATTCTTAAAAGATGCTAAGGCGGCTGGAATCAATGCCAGTCATTGCGCTGGCATGTTTTCGGCTGTGAGAAAACTAAAAGAAAAAATCGCCACAGAAAGCATCGACATCGTCCATTGCCACGGCGCTAAAGCAAATGTCATAGGCGCCATGTTAAAGCTGACAGGTTGCAAAGCCCGCATCGTGACCACCATTCACAGTGACTATACTAAGGATTATTCCAATATATTGAAAAAATACACAGTAGGCCTGGGGAACAGCCTTTCTTTGCGCTTGCTTGATGAGTATATTACCGTATCAGACTCAATGTCTGATGTAATGATAAAACATAAATTTGATCCAAATCACATACTTAGAATATTCAATGGGATTGACTTTGACCAGGAGAAGCCCATGGTTGACAGGCATAGTTTTTTTGCGGAAAAGCAGATACCCTATGCAGATGAAGATGTCATAGTAGGCATCGCTGCCAGATTTGATCCTATTAAAGACATTCAAACACTGATCAAAGGCTTTGCCCATGCATTAAAAAAAGCCCCCAACCTTAGGCTTGTAATAGCAGGCGAGGGTGAGGAGCGGAACATGCTTAAAAACCTTAGCTTTACACTAGGTGTGTCTGAGCGGGTACATTTTATCGGGTGGATATCTGATATGAAAACATTCTACGGGGCTGTAGATATAAATACGCTAACCTCCAAGAGTGAAGGTTTTCCCTATGCCGTACTAGAGGGAGCCAATGCAGGCTGTGCCACGATTTCAAGCGATTTCAAGACAGCTGTTGACCTAATTGAAGATGGAAAAGAAGGATTTGTGTTTAAAATAGGCCATGTGACAGAACTGGGAGAGTGCTTGGCAGAACTAGGAAATGACAAAGCATTGAGGCAAGAGTTCGCTCGAAAACTCCTAGAGAAGTGCCAAAACGAATTTTCTCTACAGCGCATGAAAGAAGTACAAATTGACATATACAAAAGATTAATCAAACGAAATGAACAAAAGGGTCGTTATGGAGTATGCCTTTGTGGGGCCTATGGTCGAGGAAACGCGGGAGATGATGCTATTCTAGAGGCTATCGTAGCTGAGATGAAGACCATCGACAGAGACATGCCTATTTGGGTATTATCCAAAAACCCCCTTGGCACAAAGCTCTCAAATGACGTAGATGCCATATATACCTTCAATCTTTTCAAATTCATCAATAGACTTAAGAAATCAAAAATGTTTATCAGCGGCGGAGGCAATTTGCTACAAGACAACACTTCCAGTCGTTCCCTGTTTTTCTATTTATATACAATAATATTAGGAAAGACCTTTAGCAAAAAAGTAATGATGTACGGTTGCGGCGTAGGCCCCATCAAGAGGGCTAAAAATCTTCAAATAACGGCACAAGTCATTAACAAATACGTAGATCATATTACCCTACGTGAGCCAGATTCTAAAAAATTCCTTGAAGACATGGGCGTGAATACACCAATATCACTTTCGGCAGACCCAGCTCTCAATTTAAAGCCAAAACGGGAAGACCTGATCAGGGCCGCCCTAGAAAAAGAAGGGATACCTGAAGATGATGAATATCTATGCATCTCCGTTAGAAATTGGCCAAAATTTGATGAAGCAGCACCGACTATAGCCAGGGCAATAGACTACGCTTGTGAAAAGCACAAGATAACCCCAATCATCCTGCCCATTGAACTATCCTCATCCAAAGATATAGACAATGATGCCACCGCCATTATGCGCCTAGCGTCACATATGAAAACCGAGAAAAAACTGATCATAAAAAATAGGTATGACGCCAGAACCACCATCGGAATCATATCAAAAGCCAAAGCAATGCTGTCTATGAGGCTCCACGCCTTGATATTTGCGGCAGGACAAGGCCTTCCCACCATTGCTATATCATACGATCCAAAAGTCAACGGATTCATGAAATACATGGGACAAGACATGTGTATGAATGTAGGCGATATTGATGAAGAAAAGCTAAAAGCATATTTAGATGTTGCTATAGAAAGAAGCCAAAACAACGAGGAGAACATCAACCAAGTGCAAAGATTAAGAGAGATGGAATTTGTCAACATAAAAGTAGCGAAAGAACTATTGGGGTACCCATCATGAAAAATAAAGTCGTATGCATATCGTCCATCAACTGGTATCCACTGCCAACCCGAAAGCAGCAAGTGATGACCAGATTAAAAGACGCAGAGATTATATATTTTGACCCACCAGTCACCTTAATTGCACCACTAAAGGACAAAAGCGCCATGGAGAGATTTTCTCTGTGGAAGCATCCACAGCCAAAGCCCCAAGAGAATATCACCGTCTACGCAGTGCCACCAGTTCTGCCATTTCACAACAAATTTAGATGGATTAACAAGATAAACCAAAGTATGATGGCACGGTTTATCAATAAAAAACTAAAGGCCCACGGGTTTGAAAAACCGGCCATTTGGTGCTATATGCCACAATCGGCTGACCTAGCGAAGAAAATCCCCAACAAGGGGTTGGTATATGACTGTGTAGATCGCCATTCTGCCTACAAAGGTCTTATCAACGTCAAAGTGGTAGATAAGATGGAAGAGGACTTGGCAAAAGCTTGTGATATGGTGTTTTCTACAGCAGAAGGTCTTCACGAAACCTTGTCAATGTACAATAAAAAAGCCGAGATGATACCCAATGGTGCCAACTTTGAACTTTTTAATAGGGCCGTTCAAAAGGATGTTCCTATTCCAGAAGAGCTAAAGGACATAAACGGACCAATTATAGGATTTGTAGGTATGCTCCAAGAGTGCATAGACTATGAGCTAATCGAGACAATACTGAGAGAACGACCAGAATATACAGTGGTTTTCTTAGGAAAAACACTGCCAGGGGTCAATGTTGACCATCTAAAAAAATACAGCAACGCAAGATTTTTAGGGCTAAAGCCACAGCTAGAACTGCCCGGCTATATTGCAAGGTTTGACGTCTGCCTGAACACCTTTGTATCAGGGGAACTAGCCAAGGACGTAAGTCCACTAAAATTCTACGAGTATTTGGCAACAGGAAAGCCCATAATCACTACACCACAACCATTGCAGGTAATGGAATACAAAGACGTGATATATGTGGCCGCCACACCAGATGAAATCCTGAGCCAATGCGATATAGCGGTAAAAGAAAATGACCCGGCATTACGCCAAAAGCGGATTGCCTATGGTAAGGCTTGTTCATGGGACAGCAGGGTTGCAAAAATGGAAGAAATTTTGAAGGAAAAGGGAGTTTTGGAATAAATGAGTAAAGTTAACGTAGTAGGACTAGGATATATCGGACTGCCAACGGCGCTTATTATGGCGGCCAGCGGCGTAGATGTAGTGGGGGTAGACTATAACAAAGAGTTAGTTGGCACCCTAAATGCAGGCAAGACTACTTTTGAAGAAGAAGGACTAGATGACCTGTTTCAAAAAGCGCTAAAAGGGGGCATTACATTTGCCAATGAATACGAAGCTACAGATATGTACATCGTGGCAGTACCTACACCATATCTAAAAGAAAGCAAGCAAATTGACCCTACATACGTGGTAAGCGCCGTAAAAGATGTACTAGAAGTTTGCCCAGAGAATGCTATCATAGTAGTAGAATCCACAGTATCACCAGGAACCATGGACAAACATGTTCGTCCAGTAGTGGATCAATCAGGGAAGAAGGTTCATTTGGTACATGCACCAGAGCGTATCTTGCCAGGAAACATGATACATGAGCTTTCGCATAACTCGCGGACAATAGGCGCGGACGACAAAACCATTGCAGAAAAGGTAAAAGATATATATGCTACTTTTTGTAAAGCAGATATAGTAGTGACAGACATTAAGACAGCCGAAATGACAAAGGTGATAGAAAATACGTACAGGGACATAAATATTGCATTTGCCAATGAGCTTACGCGCATATGCCATGCTACCAATATGGATGTATACGAAGTGATTAAGATTGCCAACATGCACCCAAGAGTGAACATACTTCAACCAGGGCCAGGGGTTGGAGGCCATTGTATCTCAGTGGATCCGTGGTTCCTCGTAGGAGATTATCCAGACTTGACAAATCTGATTCTAACAGCGCGGAAGACCAATGACTCTATGCCAGAATACGTGATCAAGCGCATTAAAGAAATCTCCGAAACCCATGGGATTAAGGATATTGCAAAGGTAGGACTATATGGGCTTACATACAAAGAAGATGTAGATGATACACGAGAAAGCCCTACGATGCAGTTGCTGGACATACTGGGAGAACATATGACTACGGGCATGAAAGTGTACGATCCTTTTATTAAGACAACCATTGTTGACAACCAGTATACTGACTTTGACCAATTCATCAAGGACGTTGAACTGATAGTGGTTATGGTAGGTCATACACATATTAAGAAAAACCTAGACAAGCTAAAGGGAAAAATAGTATTTGATACCCGCAATGTAATACAAATGAAAGACATTTACAAACTCTAGTTCACATGGAAATGATATACTGATAAAAGAATGAGCAATAATAACGCCTAGTGGAGGTACATATGAAAACCCAAAAAATACTATCCATTCTTTTGGCTGTAGCCTTGGTAATAACAGCAGTGACTGTTCCCACTACACCAGTTTTCGCAGCAAATCAAGTAACCCTAGATAAGTATTATTCTGATACAATTCATGTTGATAATTTAGGTGAGTATTATGAGGAAATGGCAAAGAGAGTCCTCGCGCTCACACCAGAAGTTTTGGTGAACTTTAAGCTTACACCTGACAATAGAGAACAAGTTTTAATAGCCTATAAGGACACACAAAAATTAGCCGAAATGGTCTACGCCTATGATTCACCACAAAGTGGTGATTATATGAAACTCATGGTGAGCAGTATGAGCCTCGTAAAAGGCTCTGAAAGTATTACAGAGGGCGATTATGGCGAGTTGACTCTTGCGGAAAGAGCCCAAGGCAAAGCCATTGAACAAATCTCCTTTAAAATCAAAATTCTGTACAGGACTACGTATAACATCGAACAGGGTGTAAAAAACCAGCTAGAAAATATAGAAAAAGTTCTAAATTTAGAGAACGATACAGACATTGACAAGCTGCTAAAGATTCATAATTATGTAATATACAATATGAAGCCAGGATCAGGTCGCAATATAATCAATGCCACAGCGGATCATTTTGGATATAGTTTGCTTACATGCAGGTTAATCAAAGAATTCACAGATATGGATGCTAGAATCGTATACGGTACTTCGCTGAACAAATCTAGGGCATGGAATGTTGTGAAAATAAATGATAAATGGTACCATTTGGACACCTACGGTGATGACTTGGAAAAAGCAGATAAAATGAAATTTTTCCTTAGGGGAAGTGATACGGGCTTCTTTACTATGGTCACCAGAGGGACAGGGACACCCAGTACAGAGGTAAGAGAAAACATTGCCAAGGAAGACTATGGATACACGCTAGGCACACTAAACTACGGAGCATACGGCAAATCAGTAGCTATCAAGCTAGGTGCGGTAAAAAGCAGGAGCATGACAATACTTTCTGATGCCAAACGTGCAGCGGATGTTGCTACATGGACATCTGCAAAGCCGGAACTTGTGTATGTCAATGCAACAGGCAGGCTAACAGTGAAGGATGCAGAGGCATTTGCGGCTAGCAGCACCCCGGTAGTAGTCACTGCAACATATACAACAAGGGGGTTAGGGGAAGAAAGACCGTATGTTGAGACATATATGGTATACCCAACATTAAATTATATCTCTAGAGCAAAATTTAAGAATTTAGCCATACCAAAGACAGCGTTAAACAATGGCGCAGAATACACTTTTGATCCAACCACACAAGTGGAAGCCCTCACAAAGGACGGTAAAGTGGCTGACGAAACTATTTTTGCAAGTACTGGGAATACTATGGTAATGCCATTCGTACAAAAGGCCAATGGGCAGACTGTGGTGAAAGTGCAAGGACCAGGAAAAGTAGCGTTTGCCGCCCTTGCGGGTACCATTAGACTATCCCAGACGGTGGACATTAAAAATATTCCAGTGTCAGTGAGAATACTTGATACCTCAGGGGATGGTAGGCGATATATTTCAAAGACATCAACCCTTATGTTACCAAGGCCAGTCATATACCCGGCGGGTAGTATCGCGGATTTTCAATTCAGTGTACAAAACCCAGTGGAGTCAGGTATGTCCGTGACCCAGCAAGGCAGCACATGGAAGATCAATGCTAGCAAAACAGCGGAAAAACCAGGCATTATCAATATCAGCCTGAAGAGTTATCCAAATGTAAACAATTCTATTACCTATGTGCCTGTGAGTGGTGTCACAAAACCAAAATTTACCTTAGCCAATACATCCATTAGGCAGGGATTTGCCAGCAAAGCTACCCTGTCTGGGGTTGTTCAAGGGGACATGAAATGGGGTACAGATAA
>JAVBKP010000127.1:0-17087 GCA_031553975.1 Anaerovoracaceae bacterium
ATTGGAATAGGTAACCCAATAAAACGCCCAGAGTTTACCCTGTGTTTGTTCCTATATGAGGTAAAACCCGTAGATTGGTCTATATTGATGACTGGAAGGTCAGTGAGAAAAGGAACACCTGTGTCACTAAAATATATGCTATCTGTGAATAGTGAATCTGACGGAGAGAGCCAAGGCATAGAAGAGCAGAGAATATTGGGGAAGGCTATTCAAATCCTAGGGGCGTATCCTGTCATAAAACCACCTAACAAATTCTTAGAGGAGACTGATATGGAGGTGGGCATCATCCACGACAACCTCATATTAGATGATAAGAATAAGATATGGGGGAGCTTGGGCCAGATCTATACATCTGTGTTCTACGAAGTTGGTCCTATTATCATCAACGATGATGTCAAGGGAAGCGATGCATCTAGGGTGGTAAGTGTCTAATGAGTGATTTTAATGAAGAGTATGCACTAAAAATCACTAGGAGAGAAGTATCATTGGTGGTTTGCCCCATAGACACCTTTACAGGCATGATGGCGTATGCAGAAGGACTACGAGTTTGGGTAGAGGGGCTTTCGGCAAGACCTGTGGTGAAGCCTACAGGGGAGTTTGTATTTTTTGATTTGCCAGTGGGGACTTGGCAGGTCCATGTAGAAAGCAAACTTTTCTTTGAAGAGATAAGAGATGTAGAGGTAGAAGAGGAAGCATCGAGAGAAAAAGGGTCAACGCTAAAAATACCAAATATGTTAACAATTAGGTTGATTCCCACGAGAAGGTATGGAGTGCCACCAGATACAAAACTGGTCACTGGATATTATCCGCCAGGCACAGGAGTGTATGTTACCCAAAAGGATAACAATACGGGCATAAAATCCATGTCATACGAAGAGATAGAAGGCAATGCACAAATGGTGATTTATAGCGCATATGCTTTGAATCCAATGGGCAAAGAGTTTGGCGTGCTGGATCAAGAGGGGGAAATGAAGTGCTTTGTTGTGGTGAAAAAGATAGAAAAGGGCGTGAATCTCTATAGGATATCCACTCTCTTGACAAAACCGCTTATTAGGGGACAAGCTTTATACCTAGTGAGCAGGGGTAGGGCTGATAGCACAGGGTACTTATTTTTACCTGTGAAAAATATAGCAAAGAATGCAGAGGTGCGAGTATGGGATTAGCAGTATGCATGGGCGCAGCGATTCAGTGTAGCTTTGGCGTGGCACCAGGGGTACTGGTGGTGCCACTGATTAACAGATGTATGTCCATGATGCCCATAGCTACGGTCATGGACAACAAGCCATTTATGAATATCTTGCCTTTTGGTATGTGCCAGTCAATAGCAAATCCAGTGGTGGCGGCGGCTACAGCAGCAGCCCTAGGGGTACTCACCCCTATGCCTTGTATCCCGGCCACAACAGCGCCCTGGACACCAGGCGCCGCCACAGTCCAAATCGCAGGATTCCCCGCCCTGAACAAAGACAGCACACTCATGTGCATGTGGGGCGGGGTGATACAGATCAATAGTCCGGGTATAACAAATGTGATGATACCGTGAGAAAGAGGTGGAAAGTATGTATGAAGCAGTGGAGAGAGAGAGGGTAAAACAGCCTAAACAGAGGGAGAGTTCCAATGAAAAAAGTAATATAATTATTGCCAAAGATGATTCCAATATAAAATATGACAGTGGAAGTGCCATTCAAATGATGAAATCTATCCAATTTCAGCCTGCGGCTCAAGATTATCCTGGCAAGGATGAAGACTTCGCAAACGAAGTACGTAAAGGAAGAATAAGGTATCATAATTTTATCGTCAGAGTGCTTAGATCGGGTCAGACATTAAAGATATATACTTTTCCAAAGTATAAGTGTCAAATACACATTCATGAAGAAGAAGGAATAAAAGTTGCATCACATATTAAAAGCAATGTTGGAAATAAACGTCATCCTTATTAAATGCAGGATTTATTTTATTGTTAACAGGAGGAACCACCATGTACGAAGAACAACAACAACAAAAATCATCAGATACCAAATCAATCCAAAAGAAAAGTGACACAGGCATACCAGCTCAAATGAAAGAAAAATTTGAAACTGCATCGGGGTTTTCATTTGATGATGTCAAGGTCAATTATAACTCAGATAAGCCTGCACAACTACAGGCACTAGCCTATACGCAGGGCAATGAAGTGCATATCGGACCAGGTCAAGAGCAGCACTTAGCCCACGAATTAGGACACGTAGTCCAGCAAAAGCAAGGGCGAGTAGAACCAACAACACAGCTACAAGGCATGGACATCAACGACGATGAAGAACTAGAAAAAGAAGCGGACTTGATGGGGGTATAATGGCGGCAGGTAGGATGCTACTGAACTTGAAAAAAAATACATATTATACAAAAATTAAATAAAATACTGTTGACTTTTTGAAAATCACATGGTATAATCAGCACTATTAGAGCGTCCAAAGGGGCGTTCTATTTTATTTACTAAAAAATATTTATTAAAAGGGGGAACAAAAGGGAATGGATAATGAAAAGTTGCTACTTAAAATTGGTGAGGTACTAGGGGAAGGTCTTGCGGAAACAAGACTAGGCTTTAAGGAAATGCGAACTGAATTCAAGGGCATAAATCAAAAGTATGACTCGCTTCAAGAAGAGGTGAGAGCGGGCTTTAAAGAAATGCGAATTGAACTTGAAGAAGTAAATACAAAGTATGACTTGCTAAAAGAGGAAATGCACGAAGGATTTGAAGAAGTCAATAGAAGACATGACTTGCTTCAAGAAGAAGTCAGAACAGGTTTTGAAGAAGTCAATACAAAGTATGACTTGCTAAAAGAGGAAATGCACGAAGGATTTGAAGAAGTCAATAGAAGACACGAATTGCTAAAAGAGGAAATGCATGAAGGCTTTGAAGAAGCAGCCAGAAAGCATGATATACTTGAAGAGGAAGTTCGAACAGGCTTTCAGGGTTTTGACTTAGCACAACAAATGAACACAGAATATTACCAAGAGATTAAACCATTAATTGCAAAAACATTAGAAGACCAAACCTACATAAAAGATAGACTTACTGCTTTAGAAAACAAGAAATCTAAAGTGAAAATAGCCCAATTATTTGGATTCATATAATCCCAGAGATTCAAATTGTACCTAAAAGAGAGGAATACTTAATATGAATGGACAGAAAAAGGCGGATATAAAACTTGGCATTGAGGTTGATATCGTATTAAAACAAGATCAAAGAACTGGCAAACTAACCAGAGGCCACGTAAAAAGAATACTAACCAATAGCCAGGCCCATCCACATGGTATAAAAGTCATGCTGGTGGAAGACGATATGGTGGGACGCGTGCAGAAGATTATTTCACTTAAATAAAATACTATATTATTCAAAAAAATAAATTATATGGTATTTGCTTTTTCAAAAACACATGGTACAATCAGCACAAACAGGGCGTTCAAAGGGGCGTCCTATTTTAATTGTTAAAAACATTTATAAAAGGGGGGGAAATGAAATGGAGAATGAAATGTTGCTGATTAAAATTGGCGAGATACTAGGGGAAGGTCTTGCGGAGACGAGACTAGGATTTAAAAAAATGCGCGATGACTTTGCAAAAGTAGACCAGCAGTTTGAAGAAATGAGGGAAGGCTTTGCAAGAGTGGACAGGCAGTTCGAAGAAGTGAACAGAAAGCAAAACTAGAAGAGTTAATTATATTGTTAATTATGCCAGTTTTGTTAAATATTAGATAATTGGCGAGTATAACAAATTTTTCCTAAACCCATCAACCGCGTCACCTCAGAGTCTAGGCCCTCTTTGTGAGGTTTTGCATTTTCAGACAAATACCCATGATCGCCAGTTTCCATGAATTTGGTCCAGCCGCCTGTATTGGCCCAAAAATAAATACCCCAGTGTTTAAAATCCCATTCCTCCATATAGGTATTGCATTCAAAATCAATATAATACACCATATTACCAGATACGACGAAATTCGTAGGGAAATAATCGATGTTTAAATTGTCTTTGTACAAGAGATCACACATTTTGAACATTTGAATAACGTACTCATCTTTAAGCTTATTCTGTGCCACGATTTCCGCAATGGTAGGACCGTCTATATATTCTTTGATGAGATACTGTTTTTCATCATCATAAAATAATAGTTTTGGCATAGTGATTCCTACATTTGCCAAACGCTGATAATCCCTAAGTTCACTTTGTAGCTTGTTGCTTTCAAACGCATAGGTATCACAAGGCTCATAATGCATTTGCTTGTAAACAACGGATTTATAGCTAGACTTTCCAAGATAAGAGTAGCCGCCTTTTCCTTGTCCCAGCAATTTCGTCACCGTATATGTCTCATCTAAATATACAAAATTCATTCCTATTTCAATCATAACCTATACCTCATATTCTCCTAAATCACCAGCTAAAAGCGGTGTGCCATTCTTCGCGCTTTCTTCTTTGACAGATTTGAGGATATGGCCCATTCCAATAGCAGTGTCCGTAGCAGCGGCACTAAACGCAGAAGAAAGAGCGATGTTTTTTATATTGCTACCAGATAGCCTAAATTGCTTGGATAAATAGGCAAAATCGATGTCTGAATCCAAAGGAGCATTTTTAGGAAACACGGATTGCCAGATTAGCAAGCGAGAGTCTTCGTCCGGGAATGGAAAATCCACAATATATTGAAAACGCCGCTTAAAAGCATCATCAAAGTTCTTTGCTAGATTGGTAGCCAATATGGTAATACCTTCATGTTCTTCTAATTTTTGGAGCAAATAAGATACCTCTAAGTTGGCATTCCGGTCATGGGAGTCCTTTACCTCTGTACGTTTGCCAAAGAGGGAGTCAGCTTCATCAAAGAATAAGATACAGTTGCTATTGGCAGCTTGATCAAATATGACTTTTAAATTCTTCTCTGTTTCACCTATATACTTGCTCACCACAGAGGCTAAGTCGATTTTGTATAGGGTGAGTCCCAACACCCCTGCCATGACTTGGGCACCCATGGTTTTTCCCGTACCAGGAGGACCGGCAAACAATATAGGTAGACCTCTACCGTAGGGAAGCTTTTGCGCAAAACCCCATTGCTTGTACACTTTATCCGAAAAATTTATTCTGCTGACGGCAGATTGCAACATGGATTTTTGCTCAACAGGCAAGATCAAATCCTCCCAAGCAAACACGGGGGTTACCACACGACCCAGACTAGTGAGCTTTTGGCTAGAATGCTTACGACAGGCAGCGGTCAGTTGGTCTAAAGTAATACCAGCCATACGGTTCCCTATAGCCTCACTGTGGCCTGTCATAAGGGCGGACTTTATTTGTAACGGTGTGGTGATGAACCTAGTGCTGATTTCTTCCAATATGGCGGGGGTTTCTAAGGGATACCCAACGGATAGGGCTTCCCAAAGCCGTTTTCTAGCCCTACTATTGGGCAATGGAACATGGAGTTCAGCAATAGTATAGTCACGAGAGGGTAACGCCGCACAAGGGGTTTCTGATAGGAGAAAAGCTAGTCCCAAAACATAGTCCAGTCTGTAAAAAAACTCTTTTAGATGATGCGCGTGGTCCTCGCTGAAAAGCACATCCACGTTGCGAATACACAAAAAAGCACCGCTGAGTAGGCTTTCCAAGACGATTTCTCGAAGACATATGGTAAAATGATCTTGATCTAGGAGTTGCTTCATATCCACAAGGAGCAAAGGAAGTTTTTTCTCGGCACAAACCTGCTGTACGTATGTTGTCTTACCAACACCATCAGGACCCCAAAGACAAACCAGATGGCATGTATTTTGCGCCTCCGCAAGGTATGTAGTGGTTAGGGCAAGGAGCTTCTGGTAGATTGATGAATCAACTATGAACGCAGAATTACACTCTTCAGGAGACCGTAAAAGCATCCAAGATCTTTGAATGGGCATATCAGGCATAGAAATATAGGATTGTAGTCTGCGTTTTAGGCTTAACAACTCCTCTACACTATCTAACTGGAGGATGCTGGTTATATGCAAAAAAGGCAAAGAGGGGTAGGCAGACAGTTCGCCTCTGGCAATGATGTATTCATAAAACACTTTGATGTCGTTTTGCAAGGACGAGGGAAACCCTTCCCCAAAGGCTTGGAGTCTCAAATCTGCCAAGGAAAGAACGTCTTGCAGATGATCAAAATAATTATTATATTTCGTAGGTGGTAAATGTTCCAAAGTACAATCCTCCATTTCTATCACAATGATTATATAATATGGTATAATAAATGCCAAGATGCATTTATTCCTCCGTTGTGAAGCAAGTCGCGTTAACGACGTGCACTGATGGTATAATAAATGCCAAGATGCATTTATTCCTCCGTTGTGAAGCAAGTCGCGTTAACGACTTGCGCTGATGGTATAATAAATGCCAAGATGCATTTATTCTCCAGTTGTGAAGCAAGTCGCGTTAGCGACGTGCACTGATGGGATACTATATATCTATAGTTTATAATTCTTAATCTTTTTTTAAGAATTATAAAAGGGCAATGTAAGAATTCCCCTGTATACTAGCGTTATTAACAAAAGGGGGACAACATATGACAACACATTATTTATACATAGTATTGACCAAGACAAGCACTGCTCTCTCAAGAGCCATAGCCTTTGCTAAGGGCGATGAGTATACCCACGCCTCCATAGCCTTTGATGAAGATATATCCGTCATGTTTAGCTTTGGGCGCAAATACGCCACCAATCCATTCATAGGATGTTTTCGCAGAGAAAGCCTAGAAGAAGGTGTTTTCTTGAGACAGAGAAAGCTACCAGGTGTGATCATTAGGATGGAGGTCACAGAGGAGCAATATATGTTGGCACGAAATATTGTGGTGAATATGGTTTTAGACAGCCATAAATATTCGTATAATTATGCGGGACTCATCCATTCGTTATTAAAAATGCCCGTGTATAGGGAAACTAGATTTATGTGCTCAGAGTTTGTATATCACGTATTGAACCAGTGCAAGGCACTTGACTTACAAAAATCTCGAAATCTAGTGACACCTCAGGAACTAGCAGCGGTAAGGGGAACCATTATATACAAAGGAGACTTGAAACAAATTGGCAACGGGCAACGAGGAACAGATATTATTAGCGAAAATGGAAGACTTAATCAGGCAGGCGGACAAGGTTGGGGTGGCTACCTCCAAATTCCTAACGCCAGCCGAGGCTCTAATTCTGCGTCAGCGGTATAGCAATCGTCAAGATATAACATTATGCCTAGATGGAGGGTTTGATGGTGCTGAGCGACAAATAGCGGCTTTTAGCAATGTAGAGTGGGGTCAGTATGATCAGGCAGAAAGCCTTATGGTTTTTAGAATAGAATATCGTAAGCAAAATCAGCTTTCTCATAGAGACATACTAGGGGCCCTGATGGGACTTGGGATAAAAAGAGAGGTAGTAGGGGACATTCTCTGTGACAACCCACCTGCTTATATGGTCTGTCTCAAAGAGATGGGGGGCTATATAGAAGAACATTTGAACAAGGCAGGGCGCGTTGGGCTAAAACTTTCGCCAGTAGGTGTAGATGAAATCCCAGCTCGGACAGAAAATCTAAAAATTATCAATGACACAATCGCCTCCCTACGATTAGATGCGGTGATCTGCAGTGCTTTCAATGTATCGCGTAGCACCGCAGAACAGCTAATAACAAGAGGTCTTGTGAGCATGAATCACATAGTGGTAGAAAAACAGACAAAAGAAGTACAAGTAGGCGACATCTTGTCAGTCAAAGGCCATGGTCGGGCAAAACTTGCCTCACTAGGGGGTACTTCTCGGAAAGGTCGTATCTATGTAGCCATTGGAATATATGAATAATTCATGCTACAGTATCTGTTTGTCAGCCAATATTTGGCTCAAGTACGTGGATAGGTTATTCAAATCAATCGGTTTTCCAATATGACCGTTCATGCCTTCTTCTAGGCATCTAGAAATCTCTTCTTTTACCACATTGGCCGTCATGGCTATGATTGGAGTATCTCTATAAGGCTTATCAGACTCTCTTATAGTTTTGGTGGCAGTATGTCCGTCCATTATAGGCATTAACAAATCCATGAATATTAAATCATATTGTTTTACCTCAAGCATGTTCAATGCATCTTGGCCATTCTCTGCCACATCAGGCGTTATACCAAATAATGTAAGCATACTCTTCACTACTTCTTGGTTGATTTCATTGTCTTCCACAACTAAAACAGAGGCATTCTCAAAGTAAAGTTTTCTTCTCGGTTGGGTTACTGCGGTTTTTGAATGTAGGGCCTCACTTATTTTTCTTGAAAACTGTGATGGAGAAAATGGCTTTTCGATAATTCCATCAAATACCTTAGCATTTTCCGCGGTAGACAAAATTTGAGCAGAATACGCCGTAGCCATTAAAATCTTACAGTTCTTTATTTTGACCTCTTGCATTATTTTTGCCACATCCACACCGGTCATATCGCCCATCAGATAATCTAAGATAATCAAATCATATGGATTACCCCCTTTGTTAGCGATTTCAAAATGCTCTAAAGCTTTAGTACCAGAGCTGGCGCACACTACACTGCCACCTAGATTCACTAAGAGCGTTTGGCATATTTCCAAGGAAATAGCATCATCATCCGCCACTAGGACCTTATACCCGCTCAAATTAGTCTTTGACATATCAGATCTAAGGGAGACGCTATGAGGCGGGATCTTAAATGGTATTGCTATTGTTGTAGTTGTCCCTACGCCTACTTTACTTTCAACATGGATTGAGCCGTTCATAAGCTCAACAAGCTGTTTTGTAATACTCATGCCAAGCCCAGTACCGGTACTTAAATTAGAAGCATCTTGGTGAAACTGCTCGAAAGGAATATATATTTTGTTCAGTTGAGCATCTTCCATACCAGCACCAGTATCACTGATAGTAAAGGTGATGATAATCTGAGATGGATTATGTTCATCTACAGAGAAGCGAACCTTCAAAATAATATGCCCAACAAAGGTGAATTTGGCGGAATTGTCTAAGATGTTCTTGAATATTTGCCAAATACGAGTTTTGTCACCTTTGATGATATCGGGAACATTAATATCCATATCCAAAAGCATTTCGACTTTTTTATTTTTGATCCTCTCAGAAGTTACAAGCATGGCATTGGATAAAACTTCTTCTAAAGAGAAGTTCTCTTCAAATAATTCTAGCTTTTCTGCTTCAATCTTTGAAAAATCAAGGACATCATTTATTATGCTCAGCAAGTGTTTGGCAGAAGAGTTGATCTTCCTAAAGGTATCTTGGGCTTCCCCATCAAAATTTTTAAGCAAAGCAATTTCACTTAGACCTATTACTGCATTCATTGGCGTTCTGATCTCATGGCTCATATTCACTACGAATCTGCTTTTGATTTGGCTAAGTTCATGTTCTTGTTGCGCTGTTATGCGCAGGGACTCCTCTTTTAGTCTATCAATTGTAACGTCGTGATAGCTCATCAACAGACAGGTAACACCGTCATAGAGTATGGGCATACCTGATACATAAGCATCAAGAATCTTACCGTCAAGAGTTTGGAATCTCCAGTCAAAAGTAATGAGATTTTTCTTGTTGGTCATGATCATTTTGTTATTTTGTTTAATTCTGTCAGCTGAAGATACACCATCTGGCTGAAATTGCGGTGACAAACGCAAGGTGCTATATTGCAAGGCCTCGTCTTTGCTATGGATATTAAATAATCTTAAATACGCATTATTTACGTACTTTACCTCGTTCTCAAGGGTTCTGATAATAACTGCTTGGGCGAGGCTATCTAAGACATTTTGAAGATCCGTTTTGTTTTGCTCTAATTCCATATCCTTTTTCAGCAAATCTTTTACTGTATGAAGGTTGTTTTGTGCCTGGACAAGAAGGTTGTTTTGTCTTTTTAGCCTTCTAAAAAAATAAGTAAGCAATACGATAATTATGGTAGCGGCGAAGATAGATGTCAGAAGCAATCCAGCGGCTATAGGGTTAACTTCAAAAATAGTTTGAGGCTCGTTTACTATAATAGAACCACTAGGTAGGCTATGTTTTGAAATATCATATTTTTTCATTACTGTATAGTCAAATATCCATTTGTTTAAGTAAGATACATTTTCTACTGGTATATCGCTTACTTTTTTTCCAGCCAATATGGATTCAGCAATTTCAATCGCTCGCTCGGCTTCGGCCTCCGAGTCAATATATTTACCACCCAACTGACCATAGCCTATGCTAGATGCGTATAATCCAAAAATAGGAACATCGGTGGTATTGCCTAAAATAGTCTCAAACTCGATTTGATTGGTGAATGTATCTTTGGAATCCACATAATAAAACCCCACGAGAATCAACTCGTCAGGACCAATGCTTTTCATTTTTTGTGTTAAAGCTTGGAATGAGATATTCTCATTGTATTCGATATCTACAGTACCTTGAAAATGATTCAATTGACGTTCTATAGAGGAACGCCATTTTTTACCTGTTGTCGTATAGTCATTGAGCACATGGATTTTTTTAGTATTCGGAAAAAGGTTTAACATTAATTCCACAGTATCGCTGGCTGAGATTTCTTGTGTCAATCCTGTGAAAAACTTTTCATAACCTTCAATATCATTGGCACTAAAGTCGTTAATGCCTGAAAACACCACAGGTGTGTCTAGAAAGAGGAATGGATAAAATTCTTTGATAAAATCCAAAGCTTCATTATCAGAAACCATAATTAGATTGGGTGTTTTATCTAAAAAATCAGAGTGCAAGGCATTAGAAAGGGATTGCCTCCTATAAATATCGTCTGAGAGGTGTAGGGAGTTCATATTTATATCATATAAAGACAGTACACTTCTATCAATATTTTTTTCATTAATCCATGTTTGGAGTGGGTTAATACTATTGGTATTAGGCGAAAAGGAAGAGATATTTAGCATAACTTTAGCACTAGATGATTCAGAAAAAGGCGGCCAAGCATTTTTATAAACCTTTTCTACTATGCCATCCTCTTTTAGACGAAGAAGAATTTTTTCTAATGCTGGTACGAGAGGGGCATATTTTTTATTTAGATAAGGGTATAAGGGGATTGAATCAATGCATGTAAGCATTTTAACATCGAGAGGGGGGATGGCGGCATAATATGACAAATTATCAGTATGTATTGCATAGTCAATCTCGCCATTTTCTACGGCGGCGAATAGTTCAGTTAAGCTAACATATTGTTTGTACTCGGAAGTATATGGAGATACATGGCTTTCAACATAATGTTTTTGTGCTAGGGAACCAACTTTTTTGTCTTTGAAATCAGACCAAGTGGTTGGAACAGCACCAAAAAAATTATTTTTTGTATATACTAAAAAATCGGTTGACGTAACTGGTACGTTCACCATGACCAAATTGGGATATGACTCTTCAAGTCCGGCAGTTTGATTCATAATGCCGTCAAGAACGCCAGAGTTAACAGAGATAATAGAGGAAGTCATTCCTTGCAATATTACAGAAATATCAATATTAAGTTCCTTGAATGCCAGATATAAAACCCGGTCAAGGTATATGGGGGTCTCGATAGAACTGGTCATAACAAGCTGTAGACGCTCTTGGTTTTGAGATTCGCTATCTGAGATTTGTGGTGCAGGTGTTGCCAGTACAGTCAACGAACCAAGGCCTAAAACCAAAATAAGCAAAGTAAAAAATATAATAAAATGTTTGAGTAATCTTGAAAATTTCATAGATTCTTCCTTTCGATGTATTTCTAATTGTATATTGCTTGAAAAAATGTTAATTTAAAGTAGGAAGATTTTCTAAGAAAATCGACATGAATAGTATAGCATAATCTAAAACCTATATAAAGAGGAACACAAATGAAATTACTTATTCTCAGCGATACACATAGAAAAATAGACAAAGCACTAGAGGCGTGTAACAAAGTATATGATGCAGACGCAATCATTCACTTAGGGGATCACAAAGATGATGCAATTAGAATCGCCAAAGCCACAGATAGGCAAGTGGAATGGGTCAATGGCAATTGTGACTTTGGATCACCAAAAGATGACTACAAAGTGTTGGTCACAGAGTGGGGGAACATTTATTTGTGCCATGGACATAAAGAAGATGTGAAATACCAAATCCATAGGCTATTGTATAGAGCGGAAGAATTAGGCTGCAAAGCTGCTTTTTTCGGGCACACCCATATGGCGGGCTATGAAGAGATCAATGGCATTCACGTACTCAATCCTGGTAGTATTAGTCAGCCGCGAGATGGCTCTAAAGGAACCTATGCAGTGGTGGAACTAACCCCTACAGGGTTTCATGCCAATATAATATATCTATAAAAAATTTACCCGGTGACGTGAATTTTTTTGAAAAAACCTGTTGACAATATAGAATAATAATGATAAATTTAATCTATAGTTAGCACTCGATAAGAGTGAGTGCTAACAAGAGGTAAGGCAAAATGGAACTAAATGAAAGAAAACTTAAGATATTACAGGCCATTGTGGACGATTTTATCTTTTCGGCAGAGCCAGTTGGATCGAGAACCTTATCAAAAAAACATGGTATGGGTATCAGTCCAGCCACCATCCGAAATGAAATGTCAGATTTAGAGGAAATGGGATATTTAACCCATCCCCATACATCGGCAGGAAGAATTCCGTCGGAGAAAGCGTATAGATTATATGTTAACTCTTTGATGGAAAGATATGAATTACCAGCAGAGCAGAAACATACGATTCAGTCAACTTTGAATGCCAGTATGGCAGAACTTGATAGAACCATTGAAAAAGCAGCTAGAATTCTATCTGAAATGACCAACTTGACCTCCTTTGCTATTACGCCAAAACAAGACCAGGAAAGACTAAAATACATAAATGTACTACCAGTAGATGACGGTAGCGTAGTCTTGATGATTGTAACCAACGCAGGCAAGGTCAGTAACACAGTATTAAAGACAAATGTCTCATATACAGACGAAAAACTAGAATTCTTATCAAAAGTTCTTACCCACAACTACAAAGGCAAACAGATCAGCGAGATAGACAAAACGGATATCATCAAAGATTTGGAAAATGACATGGAAGCTATGAGCAGTCTTGTAGAGAATTTCATGCCTAACTTCATGAAGACATTAGAAGATATGTTAAACGTAGAACTGTATATGGATGGACTTACGAATATTTTCTCTATACCAGAGTTTAACGACATGGATAAGGCTAGAATATTCTTAGAAAGAATGAACAAAAAAGATGAACTAACAGAAGTGCTGATCAAACGTGATGATGGTATCATGATCACCATTGGCACAGAGAATAATGATTTGAATATGCCAGATTGCAGCCTGATCACGGCCACCTATCATGTAGATGGAAAATATGTGGGGCGGCTTGGGGTAATAGGACCTACACGAATGAATTATGATAAAGTAACATCAATCATCGAATACGTAACTGACAATTTGAATAGAACATTTAAGATATCAGAAAATAACAATACTAGAGGAGGGGATGCCAATGGCTAAGAAGGAAAAAGAGATTAAAGAAGACAAGACAAAGAAAAAAGCTGCCGAGGACACCGCTGAGAAAGTGGCAGAGGAAAACAAAACAGAAGGGGCAGTAGCAGAAAACAGTCCAGGTGACGATGAGGATCTGCAAGCAAAGTATGTGAGATTGGCTGCTGATTTTCAGAACTTTAAGAGAAGAACTGAAAATGAAAAATCCGAAATTTATGCATTTGCCAATGAAAATATAGTAAAAGACTTACTCAACGTAAGAGACAACTTTGAAAGAGCTATAGACCAAGCGAAAGACAGCACGGATAAGAAGTTTGCTGATGGAGTAGCGTTGATTTATAAACAATTTAACGATGTATTGGAAAAATTCGGGACCAAAGAAATAGAAGCTTTAGGAGTAGAATTCAATCCAAATCTACACAACGCAGTGATGATGGACAACTCCGGCAATGGGGAAAGCGGAAAAGTCACTGAAGTGCTTCAAAAGGGGTATACTTTGAACAATCGTGTAGTTAGACCAGCCATGGTAAAAGTGGCAGAGTAGTATAAAAGGAGAAGAAAAATGGGAAAAGTAATAGGAATTGATTTAGGTACGACAAACTCTTGCGTATCAGTATTAGAAGGTGGAGAGCCAGTAGTTATTACCAACGCAGAAGGAAATAGAACAACACCATCTGTAGTAGGATTTGCCAAAAACGGCGAGAGACTAGTAGGGGAGACTGCCAAAAGACAAGCGGTAACAAACCCAGATAGAACAATAGCTTCTATCAAAAGACATATGGGAACAGAACATAAAGTAGAAATTGACGGAAAGCAATATACCCCACAAGACATTTCTGCTATGACACTGGCAAAACTAAAAGCAGACGCTGAGGCGTACTTAGGGCAAAAGGTGACAGAAGCTGTTATCACAGTGCCTGCTTACTTCACTGACAGCCAAAAACAGGCCACAAAGGATGCTGGTAAAATCGCTGGACTCGATGTAAAGAGAATCATCAACGAGCCAACAGCAGCAGCTCTCGCCTATGGTATGGACAAAGAGACAGACCACCACAAAATCTTAGTATATGACCTAGGAGGCGGAACTTTTGACGTATCTGTACTAGAACTAGGGGATGGGGTATTTGAAGTACTAGCAACCAGCGGAGACAACCACCTTGGTGGAGACGATTTTGACCAAGCACTATTAGACTTTATGGCAGATGCATTTGCTAAAGAAAACGGCGTGGATCTAAGAAAAGATAAAATGGCCCTTCAAAGATTAAGAGAAGCAGCAGAAAAAGCGAAAAAAGAGCTTTCTTCCGCACAAACAACCAATGTGAATCTACCGTTTATCTCTGTGAACGCAGATGGACCAGTTCATATGAACATGGACATCACAAGAGCCAAGTTCGACCAGCTTACATCAACCTTAGTAGACAAGACAATTGTGCCAATGAAAAAAGCAATGTCAGATGCTGGCGTATCCAACAGTGATATTGCCAAGGTAATATTGGTTGGGGGATCTACAAGAATACCGGCAGTACAAGAGGCTGTTAAAAAAATCACAGGAAAAGAGCCATTCAAAGGTGTTAACCCAGACGAGTGCGTAGCCATTGGAGCTGCTATACAAGCAGGCGTATTGACAGGAGAGGTAAAAGACGTTCTACTATTAGACGTAACACCACTTTCACTTGGTATCGAAACCCTCGGAGGCGTATTCACAAGACTGATTGAGAGAAATACAACCATTCCTACTAAAAAAAGTCAAGTGTTCTCAACAGCAGCTGATGGACAAAACGCAGTAGATATCCACGTATTACAAGGTGAGCGTGAGATGGTGGCTGGCAATATTACTCTTGGAAGATTCCAATTGACAGGAATTCCTCCAGCACCACGTGGCGTTCCTCAGATTGAAGTTACCTTTGATATCGACGCCAACGGCATCGTCAACGTAAGTGCAAAAGACTTAGGCACAGGCAAAGACCAAAGGATTACAATTGCTTCTTCTGATAAGTTATCTGATGAAGAGATTAAGAAAAAAGTAGCGGAAGCGCAACAGTACGCTGAAGAAGACAAAAAACGTAAAGAAGAAGTGGAAGTTAGAAATACAGCAGAAAACTTAGTATACAATACGGAAAAAACCCTTGGTGAAATTGGCGACAAAGTAGACGCAGCAGAGAAAGAGAAAATCGAAGCGGCCAAAGAAGCACTCAAAACAGCTTTAGAAGCCAACAATGTAGACGATATCAAAGCAAAGACAGACGCTCTTACACAAGATTTCTATGCATTGTCTTCTAAGCTATATGAAACAGCCCAAGCAGCAGGCGCCAATCCAGAAGATATGGGCGGATTTGATCCAAGTCAGTTCACAGGCGGAGCAGGTAGCGAAAAACCAGCTGATGATGGCGTAGTAGATGCAGACTTTGAAGTTGTAGACGAAGAAAAGAAATAAGGGGTATAGCGTGGCAGAAAAACGTGATTATTATGAAGTCCTAGGGATTGCTAAAGGGGCTAGTGATGCAGATATAAAGAAAGCCTTTAGACAAAAGGCGATGCAATACCATCCTGACAAAAACTCTGGGGATAAAGAGGCAGAAGACAAATTCAAAGAGGTGAATGAAGCCTACGAGATTCTATCTGACTCCACTAAAAAAGACAAATACGATCGCTTTGGCCACGCTGGTGTAGATCCTAACGCAGGCTTTGGAGGCGGTGGCTTCGGCGGGGCAGGCGGATTTGGTGGATTTGAAGATATTTTTGGGGATATATTAGGGGGCATGTTTGGAGGCGGCAGTAGTAGACGCAGAAACGGACCGACAAAGGGACGGGACGTACAACAAGCTGTTACTATTACATTTGAAGAAGCTGCCTTTGGAACAAAAAAAGAAATTCAGATAACGAAGCAGGTAAAGTGCGAAACATGTCATGGTAGCGGCGCTGCCGAGGGAAGCAACAAAGTTACATGTGATAAGTGTGGCGGAAGCGGGGAAGTCAGGGTTAGTCAAAGAACGCCATTTGGCAATTTTGTCAATGTTCAACCTTGCGATAAATGCGGAGGTAAGGGGCAAACTGTTGAAAAACCTTGTTATGCTTGTCATGGAGAAGGCAAGATTCGCAAAACCATTAAGTTATCTGTAGAAATTCCGGCTGGTGTAGACAACGACTCAGTCATCTCACTTAGGGGGCAAGGGGAGCCTGGGACCAATGGAGGGCCTAATGGAGACTTGTTTGTAGTCATTCGTGTTACACCACATAAAGAATTTAAACGTCAGGATATTGATTTGCAGCTTGATGTAAAGATTAATTTTGCACAAGCTACACTAGGGGACAAAATCAATGTACCTACGTTAAAAGAAACAGTGTCCTATGAGGTGCCAGCAGGTACACAATCAGGCACGGTATTTAGACTAAAGGGAAAAGGGATACAAAGTGTCCACGGACACAAGGTGGGAGACCTCTATGTTAAGATTATCGTAGAGATTCCTACAAAACTAACAGCCGATCAAAAAAAGCTAATAGAAGAGCTAGGAGAGAGCTTCCAAGGGAAAACACCAACTGGAGGCAAGAAGAAAAAAGGCATCTTTAGCTAAACATAACAAACATGAAAAAGGGGACGGTTCTAAATGACA
>JAVBKP010000075.1:0-3943 GCA_031553975.1 Anaerovoracaceae bacterium
AGGGCAGTATTTCGATTCTTGGCTCATCTATGTATGTTTGCTTTAGCGACAAATAATATGGATAATCTGGTTCAAATCCATAAATTTTAGCATATTTTCCATCAGCAAAAGTTTTAAAGTCTTCTATTGTACCCCCATCAATGGCGCCGGCATCAATATAAACTTCATCTGGTGTGGTTTTCATAATCTCTTTTACAAAATATTGGGGTTCCTCATAAATATCTTTATGGTCATGGTTACAAAACAATCTTTTTCCGATAACTGTATCATAGATTTGTTTGGATTTATCGTCACATAGCAATTGTCTAACATGGTCTATCTCTTTTTTATGTCTTCCAATGATTTTACAATCATTATTGGGATCAAAACGTTGTAGTGTTTCCATTGCAAGCCAAGGCAAACAGCAATCATAAAATCCCAAGTCTTTCAATTGACTCTCAATAGATCCTAAATGGGCGGTGGTGGTAATTATAATTATGATTTTCTTGTTATCTTCTGTTTTTAGTTCTTCTGGGCTAACAACGGGGATTCCGAGGTAAAATGTTCCCCACTTGTTTTGGTTGTTGTCACAAATGTATTTGACTAAAGATACATCCAATCCTTGGTTGATTAATTGAGGTATGATAACAGGACTGGCACAAAAAAGTACAAATTCTTTTTCTTTTATCCAATTTCTAAGATTGTCATTTATATCACAGTACATATCAACTTCCTCCAATGAATCCATCTTTATTTGTTTTATAACTTATGAAAGTCATAATTAGTATTGGCTAAAAAAATAGATTTGTATTCCTTAGAATTTAACACATCTAGTAGTAATGATTCGGAAATATTAAATTTCCCAATTTGTTCCCCCCTGTACAGCAAAGATGAATGTCCCTATTTGTCCAAATTCTAAACTGATTACCGCGGCTGTGAATTTTGATCCTGCTTGAAGCCCCAAGTATAGTAAGGGGAATCAGGTCCGCAATTAAAGATTAGATCCAATATGGTCACATTGTGGGTGAAATTTTCATAAACCTGTGTATACTCAGGATAGGAATAAGAAACATAATCCAATTGAATATTCCTATCCTCAAATTTTTCGGGGATGATATAATTTTTAGCAGAGGGCCCCGACAGATACACGTCTGCCTTTAATTTTTCACATATAGCGCAAAGCAAATCATCTTTGGTGCCACTACAATCTAGCTCAAGGCTATTTGAAAATGCAGTATTTATATGAAGCACTTCGGCAATTAGTTTTATCCCGTATATATTGAACTCAGATAGGAGGTTCCATTGCCTAGCTTTATATAATTCTTCTAAAATCCATTTGTACTCGTTGAAATAAGCGGCCTTGCTGTAGTGCAACACAAATTGATTAAAATGTTTCTCTTGCCAATCGGTATTTTGGCAGATTTTCGTTTCAAAAATCGTTTGTTGGAACCTTCCCTTGTTTTCAATGGGAATGGTTAGCCACTGCTCGCCCCGGTCAGTTTTAATTTTATTTCTATTTCGCCAATCCCTACGGGTATATTGCACCGTCTCCAAAAAAACAAACTCATCAACTTGATGAATCATGTCAAAAACGCCTTTCCACGGTATGTAATTAGATTGTAGAATTGCTATTTTTTTCATTTTAGATACCCCGTTATGCAAAGAAATCATAGATTTTATCGCAAACATACGCAACGTCTGAAACAGGAAAGTTATAAAATAAAGGGAGCCTCAATAGACGTTCGCTTTCCATTGTTGTATAACGATCGGTCTCAGAGAATCTGCTGTATTTTTTTCCTGCATCTGATAGATGTAGCGGAATATAGTGAAAAACCGCATTTATTCCGTGTCGATTCAAATATTTCGCAAGTTCGATTCGTTCTTGCAAATTACTGACTTTAATATAGTACATATGAGCGTTATGTTTGCAATGGTCGGGAACAAAAGGTAATTCTATTTTCCCTCTGAGGCTTAAATCGTAAAGTTTGCTATGATATAGATTCCATGTAGCTATCCTATTTTCATTAATTTCATCTGCTACCTCTAACTGGGCATATAAATAAGCGGCATTGAATTCGCTTGGCAAATAAGAGGAACCCCTGTCAACCCAAGTGTATTTATCAATCATGCCTCTAAAGAACTTACTTCTATCCGTTCCCTTTTCTCTCATAATTTCGGCGCGCTCTACATACGTAGTATTTTTTAAAAGTAAAGCGCCACCCTCGCCCATGGTGTAGTTCTTTGTCTCATGAAAACTATAACAACCAAAATCTCCTAAAGAACCCAGGCTTTTACCTTTATAAGTTGCGTTTACAGCTTGCGCAGCGTCTTCTACTACCGACAAATGATTTTTTCCAGCAATTTCTAAAATCGCGTCCATTTCACATCCAACGCCTGCGTAATGAACGGGTACAATTGCTTTTGTTTTGCTGGTGATGGCCTGATCGATTAATTTTTCATCTATGTTCATGGTGTCAGGGCGTATATCTACAAAAACAATTTTGGCGCCTCTTAACACAAAAGCATTCGCCGTGGAAACAAATGTAAACGATGGCATAATAATTTCATCGCCGTCTTGGATATCCAGCAACAAAGCTGACATCTCTAACGCGTGAGTGCATGATGTTGTCAGCATGGTTTTCGCTGTACCGGTATTGGTTGTTATCCATTCATTGCATAATTTTGTGAATTGACCATCCCCGCAAATAATTTTATTTTTGGAAACAGCCTCTTCCATATATTCGATTCCTTTTTTAAAAAATGGCGGTTCACTAAATCGTATCATGGTTATCCCCTTTAAAATCCATTATCATGTCCGCGTAACTTCTACCTTCATTTGGCCACCTAGTTTGAATCCAGTCGGGACATTGGGTACAAAACTTAAATTCGCTTAAATCATTGTTTAGATGAGCTTTCCTAATTTTTTTAAAGGAATCACCGCACCAAACATCTTTGATGTTGACGATACGATAATCCATTTCAAAAGCCAATTCAGATACAGGCTCTGCAGGGCAATAACTTAAAAATCCGTTCGATTTCAACACAATTCTCTCCCAAGGGTATAAGCATGGTCTGCGATTCTTGCCCTCAACTTGAAGCGTCTTCGCTACTTCACCATCATAGCCGCCAGCAGAATGTAGACGGCGTATGATAACAAAATCTGCACCCTCCATCTTCCAGAACTCCTCAAAACTTTTGCTTTCATGGAAGTTTAGCGGTTGCTCCACAAAACTAACAACAATTTTTGTAGTAGCGTTTATTTTTTTCTTTAAATCAATCAGATTTCTTACGTTTGCACATACCGTTGCAAAGTTGCCCTTGCGTCTTATTTTCTCATATGTTTCTTGGCTATAGGCATCAATGCTTATATCAATTAGAGCCAAATCAATGGACATAATTTCTTTGCAAAGTTTGTCATTTAAAAGAGTACCATTTGTGGTTAGCGTGACACTTGTCTTTGAATATGAAGTGGCGTAATGCAAAATTTCTACCATGTTAGGGTGAAGCAACGGCTCGCCATCACCAGTATATCTAATATACTGGGTGATACCTTGGCCAAATTGACTTACCTCATCTACCATTTTTCGATTCAGCTCCACGCTAACTTTTTCCATTTTAAAACCTGCTTCTTTTGATAAGAGAGGATATTTACAGTGCGCGCACTCCAAATTGCATATATTGGTTAAATCTACATTGATTTGAGAGGGAAACTCCTCTTTAAGCCTACCATAAAACCCGAACTGCTCCAAAAAAACACCTCCAAGACACGCTAACGCCAACTCACTTTAGTTTCTCTTGAACAAAGAATAGCGAAGGTGGTATACTATATTTAATATCGGATTTTTTCCAGTAAAAGTTATATGGGAACATTAGGCCTCTTGCTTTACAAAGAGCTATTAAAAGATTATAACAAAAATATTATCCCTACTAGCAAAGTGTTTAAAATATAAAAAACTTATGAGGT
>JAVBKP010000137.1:0-7240 GCA_031553975.1 Anaerovoracaceae bacterium
ATTAGATGCAGTGCCTATGCCGCTTACTTCTATGGATGAGAACATGCGATGGATTTATCTAAACAAAGCAGCAAAGGATATGTTTAATGAGGGAAATGATCTCATTGGTAAACCGTGCAAAGACATTGGTGCGGTATTTTGTGGAACAGAAAAATGCCCTATAGATAGATTTAAAAACCAAGGCATTGTGGTTTCTAATAATAAAATATGCGATTTGGAGTTAGAAGTCACCTGTGGTGTAGTTAGAAATAGTGAAGACAGAATTTTAGGGTATATTGAGATCATACAAGATGTTACCAATGAGAAAAAAATAGAATTATACAACAAAGAGCAGATTCGAGAAATATCAGAAGTACTAGCAAAACTAGCCGTTGGAAACTTCGATGTAGACTTTCCTCAATCCCACATTGAAGATAAAGCGTTGCAAAAAGGTAATATGTACTATAGCCAAATCAAAGAGAATATTATGTCCACGGCCAAATCCTTTAGAAAGTATATAAGAGACATATCAGATAAGCTTACCTTTATGGCATATGGAGATTTGAGGCAGGATGTTACACTTGATTACCAAGGTGACTTTGAGGATGTTAAAAAATCACTTAACACGATTATACACGAGCTGAATCAGGTCCTAAGTGAAATAGACTCTTCCGCAGACCAGGTAGAATTGGCTTCACAGAGAGTGTCTGAAGGCAGTCAAAACCTAGCCCAGGCCACATCAGGGCAAGTAGCGGCAACACAGCAAATGCAGTCCTCCATGGAGCACATAATGGAAAAAGCAAAGGAAAATGCAGGCAATGCCAGAAAAGCCTTTGAGCTAGCGTCTGTATCCACCAACACCTCAAGAGCAGGCGTCAAAAAAATGTCTGAGATGATGGAGGCCATGAATGACATAAACCAAGCCTCTGAGAGCATATCCAAAATCGTTAGAGCCATTGAAGATATTGCCTTCCAAACCAATATTCTAGCGCTAAACGCTGCTGTTGAAGCAGCAAGGGCTGGCAAATATGGAAAAGGCTTTGCCGTAGTCGCTGCCGAGGTTAGAAACCTAGCTTCTAAGAGTGCAAAGGCTGCTAATGATACGACTTCACTAATAGATGGAGCTATACTTGTGGCACAAAGAGGAACTACCATTGCGGGAGAAACTTCAGAATCATTTAACAGTATATTAGAACTAATTGAGAGAAGTTCAGATATTGTGAATCTCATATCCGAAGATGCGGAAGAACAATCAATGGCAATATCGCAAATAGGTCAAGGAATAGAGCATATCTCTGATATGGCGCAAAACAATTCATCAACAGCAGAAGAAAGTGCCGCAGCAAGCCAAGAAACTTTGTCTCAGGCAACGGTACTAAAGGAAATGATTGAAAAGTTTAAGCTAAAAGACAGGAAAGCCAATGTAGAGGATTTCATAGATTTGGGAGACCATATGAAACCTAGTTTTAACAGCTATCAAGGCAGAATTGATGAAGTTTATCCTTCAGAGCTATTCAAAATGACCGACGATGACCTGATTAAGTTTTAGGGAAAGGAATTGTAGTGGAAAAAAAGCCAATTAAAGTATTAATACTAGACGATTCAGAGTTCTTCTGTGAGATGATATCTTTGCACCTTTCTAGGCAACCAGAAATAGAAGTGGTAGGTACGGCGAACAATGCTAAGACAGCACTTAGACTGATAGAAGAGTTAAAGCCAGATGTATTGACAGTGGATATTGAAATGCCAGATATAGATGGCATAGAGTTCACGAGGCAGGTTGTCCGTAGAATACCAGTGCCAATTGTGATGCTAAGTGCTGCGGATTATCGGGTGTTTGAAGCTATGGAAGCAGGGGCGGTGGACTTTGTGTTAAAGCCAGAATCTGCCAATCTTGGGGCAACAGGCTTTATGTCTGAACTTTTAGTGAAAATCAGAATAGCCGCCGCATCTACAGTACAACACAAAAAACAGGTAATTCCAGTCATCCCACCAAAGTTTATAGATAAAGGACAAGGGACTAGTAGAGGAAATACCAGTGACTTTGACTACGCTAAGATTGTAGCCATAGGGGCTTCTACTGGTGGAACAGAAGCAATCATTCAAGTGCTAAAATCCATACCAAAAGGATTTCCACCTATTGTTATTGCCCAACATATACCCCATAGCTTTTCTAAGATATTTGCAGAAAGAGCCGACCTAGTATCAGAAATCAAAGTGAAAGAGGCGGTTCACGGGGAGGAACTAAAACCAGGGACTGCGTATATCGCACCAGGAGAGTATCAGATGTCATTGCAGAAAGCCAATGACAGGATATTCATAAAATGTGATACCAAAGAAAAAGTCAGTGGATTTGCACCATCAGTAGATGCCTTGTTCGAGTCTGTAGCCAACATATATGGTAAAAACAGCGTGGGGGTGATTTTGACAGGAATGGGTAAAGATGGCGTGAGGGGACTACTAAAAATAAGAGCAACAGGAGGGTATACCATAGGCCAAGATGAAGAAACTTCTGTGATTTATGGCATGCCAAAAGTGGCATACGAGGTGGGCGCAGTAGTGGGGCAGCTATCAATATATGATATAAGTGCGAAGCTGGTAAATTTACTTAAAAGATAGGTGTAGGCATGATACTAGAAAGAGATTCCTTTGAGCAAATGTTTGTTCATGAGACATATGATCTCACAGAACAGCTAGAGGCCATAATAATATTAAATGAAGGATCAGGCGGAATTGATAGCGAAGGCGTCAATGCTGTCTTTCGTATTATGCATACAATCAAAGGATCTGCCTCCATGATGTCCATTTTTGAGATTTCAAAACTTGCCCATGGTATGGAGGATCTGTTTGAATATTTTAGAAAAGAAGGAAAAATAGTTACCAATAATGATGCCATTGAGCTACTGTTAGAAAGCGTGGATTTTATCAGAGAGGAAGCATCAAAGCTAGAGAGCGGGCGGGTGCTAGATGGCAATGCAGAGGTGCTTGTAAACAAGGCAAAAACATTGCTTCAGGATTTAAAGTCTGGTTCACAGACACCAAAGCCGGTAGAGACGCCAAAGGCGCAGGTCATTCAATCTGATATGAATTTTCACATGAAAGTGTTTTTTGATAAAGAGGCAGGTATGGAGTCACTGCGGGCATTCATGCTAATCAAAGATTTGGAAGAAATGGCATTTAATATCACCCATCTTCCAGAAGACATATCGGAAGAAGAGGCGGAGCAAGAGATTAGAAGCAGCGGCTTTACGGTGTTTTTTAACTCAGAATCCCCTGAAAATGACATATTGAAAAAATTTCAAAACGACCCACTGATCGCAGAAATTACACTGAATCAAGACGATAACCAAGTAGGGCATCAACCACAGACGTTGCCTAACATGGTGGACAAACCAGAACAACATAACGAATTAGAGAATGATCAGCTGCTAGAAGATGACCAGCAGCTAGAGGAAGTCAATAAAGCGTTTGAGGATAAATTCAACAAAGCAAAGGTGTCAATCATAAAATCCACAAGCTCAGGCATGGTCAACGTCACTGTTGAAAAACTCAACTCCCTTATGGACCTTGTAGGAGAACTGGTACTTTCAGGTATGATGATATCCCAAGAATTACTATCAGGCACATTAGACCAAGAGATTATAGATAAGCGCGAGTTGTTAATACACCATCACAAAAAGACCATTACTGATGTGCAAGATGTAGCTATGGCACTTCGTATGGTACCTGTAGCACCTACTTTCCAGCGTATGCGCAGGGTGGTAAGGGATATGGCCAAAAAGATAGGGAATGAAATTAACTTTCACACCATTGGCATGGATATAGAAATAGATAGAAACGTGCTAGAAGGTATCACAGAGCCACTATTGCATCTGATTAGAAACGCTGTGGACCATGGCATTGGCAAGACACACCAGAGAATAGCAGAAGGAAAGTCAGACACGGGCAATATCACCCTAGAAGCCCGGAATATGGGGAATGAAGTTTGGCTTGGCGTTACAGATGATGGCGTAGGGTTAAACCCTGATGATATATATATCAAAGCAGTGGAAACAGGAATAACTGATGCAAAGCGGGAGGAACTCTCTGATAGTGAGATACTATCCTATATATTTAGGGCAGGATTTTCTACAAAGGCAATTACCACGGAGTACTCAGGTAGGGGCGTAGGACTAGATGTAGTAAAGTCCAATGTGACAAAAGTGGGCGGTAGCGTAGCAGTAGAGAGTGAAATAGGCGTAGGTACAAGCTTTATCATTAAGCTGCCTGTGACCTTGGCTATCATAGGAGGCCTTGCCTTTACTGTAGGACAAAACAAATATTCAATACCTGTTAACCAAGTGATGGAATGCATCAAGGTCACCGAAGGTGATTTAATGCAAGATCTAAACGGCAATGAAGCAGTGGTTCTTGAAGATGTCTGTTATCCAATTCTAAGACTCCACAAGCGATTTAAGGTAAAAAACGCCATAGAGAACATAGAAGATGGTGTTATGATGGTGGTGAATGCAGAAGGCACAAAATATTGTATATTTGTTGATAAGCTATTGGGCGAGCAAGAATTGGTGGTTAAACCACTGCCAAAGTGGGTAGAGCGAAAAGCCAAGGGACTATCAGGATGCTCTTTGTTGCCTGATGGAAGTATTAGCTTGATCATAAAGCCCTCCACCTTGATTACAGGCTGAGCACAAGGAGAAGTAGATGATAATTTCAAAGAAAAAAGTTAACAACAGGCAGATACATGAGCTTTTTAAGAAATATAAAGATTTAGAAGCTAGATACCAATCAGAGTTGCTTGATAATGAGGTCTTGTTTGATAATAATAAAAAAATACTCTTGGTGGAAGATAACTACGTCAATGCAAAGATTGCCGAGGAGTTATTGAAAAGCATTGAGTTAGAAGTTGACTATGCAGAAAACGGCCTAGAGGCAATAAAAATCTGTGAGGGAAAATCGGCGAATTATTATAGCGTTATTCTGATGGATATAGTCATGCCTATTATGGACGGCTATGAGGCTACCAATATTATCAAAGAAGAAATGGGTATTAAAACACCGGTTTTGGCGGTTACTGCTACGCTGCCAGACCCCAACAGGAAAAATGATGCATATAGAAATATTGATGGATATATACTAAAACCTTTTGATGTCAACGGATTTAAAGCCACTGTACTAAGATACCTTGTGTAATGGAGGCGGCATGTTAGAAGAAAAAAAAGCTGAGTATAAAAAACTGGCAGAAGAGCTAATGAATGCAAAAGAAGAAGCTGAGAAGGCCAATATGGCAAAAACTAAATTTTTGGCCAATATGAGCCATGAAATTCGTACACCGATGAATGCTATTATTGGCATGAACGAATTGCTTTTAGAAACAGGGCTTAACAAGCTACAACGCAGTTATGCTATCAACATTAAGTCTGCGGCCAATGCACTGATGTATTTGGTCAATGACACACTGGATTTCACTAAGATGGAAGCAAACAGGTTAGAATTAAATCAAGAACCCTACAGATTGCAAGCAGTAATCAATGAGGTAAAAAACGTAATAGGTATTAGGGCAGGCGAAAAAGATTTAGGATTTACTATCTATAACTCCCCAAATCTTTATACTACATACATTGGCGATGATATTAGGCTCAAGCAGATTTTAATTAATTTGCTCAACAATGCTGTCAAGTTCACACAAAAGGGATACGTAAAGCTACATGTCTCTGCGGGAGAGCCTATAGGAGATGAGGTGGATATTCACTTTGCCGTTGAAGATACGGGTATAGGCATAAAGGAAGAGGATCAGCGGAAAATTTTTGAAGAGTTTTCCCAAGCAGATACAAAGAAAAATAGGAATATAGAAGGAAGCGGGCTGGGGCTGGCCATCACAAAGGGAATTTTAAGATTGATGGGCTCAACCATTCATGTGGAAAGTCAGTATGGGAAAGGCTCAACATTCTCGTTTACCCTTCGGCAAAAGCTAGCACCTGATTCAAAAAAAGTGGCTTCAGTAGAAAACCCAGAGAGGCATAAAGTATTATTTTATATGCCCAATACATATACCACTGATACGGCAAAAGTAGAATTTAGAAATGTCAACGTACAGGTTGATATTTGTACAAGTGAGACTGAGTTTGTACATAAAATAAACAATAAAGAGTATACGATCATATGCTTTGATTATAAGACTGGATATCCACACGTTGCAGAGGTCATAGCTGAGTTCAAGAAAGATGTAAGACTGGTAGCAATATGTAATTATGGGGATTTTTGGGACGATGAATTGTTACAAAAAATGACTGTAGTCAATCTTCCCATTACCATCGATACAATGGTAGACGTGCTAAATGGAAAAGAAATCGATGCATCTATGTCTAGCAATAATGAAGACAAAAATGATAAAAATGGATTTAGCGTTGTGAATGCTAGGGTGCTAGTTGTGGATGACAATGCTGTGAATCTAAAGGTAGCCAAGGGCATATTAAGAAGATTTGGGATCGATGCAGAAGAGGTAGAATCTGGACAAGAAGCTATCAATCGGGCAAAGGCAATAGACTATGATATCATATTCATGGATTATATGATGCCGGTCATGGATGGTGTGAAAGCCACTTCCATTATAAGAAGTTTAAGTGAAAAAAAGCAAAAATTCCTATCATAGCAATGACAGCAAATGCAATGAAGGGTTCTAAGGAGTTTTTCATACAAGAAGGCTTAGATGACTATATTAGCAAACCAATAGAAATCAAGTCATTGATAGACATACTCAAAAGATGGTTGCCAAAGTCAAAGATAGAGCAAGAAACGGTTTTTGAAGACGGCAAATACATATATCGTCAGTACAATGGGGGCAATGATAAAGCAACCAAAAAATATATTCAGGCTGACAAACTAGGGTTAGATGTGAGTTTTGCCATACAATTGGCAGGTGATGAAAGCCAGTATGTAGGAATACTAAGGGTTTTCCAAAAAGCCATCTCCAAAAAAATTGATATAATCAGGGACTATTTTGACCAAGGGGACATCAACAATTTTAGGATCGAAGTCCATGCCCTAAAAAGCGCCACAGCCAGTATTGGAGCAAACTCTTTATTTATGCAATCAAAAAAAATAGAGCTTTTGGCCAAGGGTGATAAAGTGGCTACCATTGAACCACTACTAAAACCATATTTAGAAGATATACAGAACTTGGTGGTGGGTATAGACCAGTTGGTGGAAGAGATCAAAGAAGAACTGGTGCCTGAAGTCACAGAAATAAGAGAAGAAAGGTCAG
>JAVBKP010000042.1:0-20182 GCA_031553975.1 Anaerovoracaceae bacterium
CGATATTTTTGCCAACCAACAAAAGCATGTGAAACCTCTTTTGCCCTATGAGATTTTTATGGCAAATGTGGAAGCAGGCAGCGAGGAACAGCTTACTATTAAGGCTTTGGTAGAATCCTATGGGATACGCATCGCATCATCAAAAAAAACCCTTGGGGGTATATGTGCCATTGCTACGTTGGAATCTATTTATTGCCGCCATGGATTTCATGTTTTGGACAGAGCCATCCGGCTGTGTGTTGCTACTTGGGAAGGTGACATCAACTCACTGTCTGCGAATATATTAAAGGGTATAACCCATTTGATTGTTGCTTTTGGTGATTCTATGAGAGATGACATGTTCAAAGAAAGAGTTGGTAATCACTCCGCAAAAGAAATCGGACGTACGGCAAAAGAGAGAGGGGCAGGCACCCTTGGCTATGCGGAGACCATGTTAATCATATATAATAAAAAAGCAAAATTGCGTTTAGAATGGACAGATTTATATGCAAATGAATCGGATGTGCCTAAAGAAATTGAATATTTAAATGAAAATGAGGACAAAATTGATTAAAACATGCACCGGCTGGTTCATTAGAATTAGTCGGTTTTGTTTTGTAGCAATATGGATTCTTTCAGCCTATGATTTTGTGGAGCGTAGCATAAGGAAATCGCAGTGTGCATACTGCAAATTATAGAAGATTTATTGAAAGAAGCACAAAAAAATGTTATAATATTACGATATTTTTATTACTAAATGAGACGGATTATTATGATTGAGAGAGGGGAAATACTATAAAATGACAAAAAAATTAAAATACTCATTTTCAATTAAGGATAAAGACTCTTTCACCTTCTTTGAAAGCAAAGCACATGACGGTAGCAGAGCGGACTGATGGGAATCTGCTAAAACTAAGCATTACTTGAGGATAAAATTTATTTTAGTATGCCAAAGAATTTCAACAATCCAGCCCTTTTGTTGTGCTAGATAAACTTTTTTATATTAAGTCTAATATTTATAAAGAGATTAACTGGCAATACAAAAAAGAATGGCGATTGCTATATTATTGTAAACTTAATTACCCTGAGGCAAAGTTTGAAATTTGCTACCTAAAGACATATATTTAGGTAGCGAAATGCTTAATAGAGACAAAAAATTAATATTAAAACTTATTGAAGGTATGGGATTAATGGCACATCAAATGTATGTCGATAATGGCAGTAGAGAATAGGTGTTAAGGTATAAAGATGTTTAAAAAGGGGGAGCTTATATGTCAATTAAAAAAATCGAATTAGAAAACTTTACTGTGTTTAAAAAACTTGATTTAGATTTTTCGCTAGGAATTAATGTACTTATTGGTGAAAATGGCACGGGTAAGACGCATATAATGAAGGTGCTATATGCAGCATGTCAGGCAGCACGTTTTGAAAAAACAGCCATTAATTTTGAGCAGAAAATAGTTAGAGTGTTTAGACCAGATAATTTTGAATTGCATCGCCTTGTAAAACGTGGTGCAGGTAATAGCTACTCACAGATAAAGGTATCATCTGAAAAAAATGGAATTACACTTAAATTCGACGCTAAGAATAGAGGAAATAGCGAAGCTACTGGAATAGAAAATTGGAAAAAGCAAATGGCGGATTTAGAATGTACATTTATTCCTGCTAAAGAGATTTTATCAAATGCAAAAAATTTAATTCAAGCAATTGAAAAAGGCAACGTTGAATTTGATGACACATATAAGGACTTGATTTCGTCAGCTAGTGTTAATGTGACGCCGGGGCCTGAAAGTGAAAAGACAAAAAAATATTTAAAAGAATTACAGAAAATCATGACTGGAACGGTATCAATAAAAGATGAACGATTTTATCTAAAACCTGGCAGTCAATCTATGCTTGAATTTCACCTTGTTGCTGAAGGGGTGAGAAAAATAGCTTTATTGTGGCAATTAATAAAGAATGGGACACTTGAAAAAGGGTCTATTCTCTTTTGGGATGAGCCAGAAGCAAACATTAACCCCAAACATATTCCAGCGCTAGTAGACATGTTACTTAAGTTACAAAAAGATGGAGTTCAAATATTTATAGCTACCCACGATTATTTTTTACCAAAATATTTAGATGTATATAAGGATAAAGACAATCAAATCCTTTTTCACTCACTTTTTTTAGATCAAGAAAAAAACATAAACCACGAAAGTCAATCAGAATTTGACTTATTAACGGAAAATTCAATAATTACTGAATCTATCAACCTTTATAGGCAGGAAGTGGATAAGGTAATGAGATGAGTATAACTATCGTTGAATCGAACATGGAGTTTGGACCGTTTGAAGAAAATGCTGTGATATATTGGGAGAACTCAAAATTAGTTACATCATTTGGCAAAGGACTTAAATGTGTAGAGTTTATTTGCTTAAAGGATAATGCATTCAGATTGATAGAAGCTAAAGCTTCAGCGCCTAATCCAAATGGAATAAAGGGACAGCAGGGCTTTGATGAATACATAGCAGATATAAGTGATAAGTTTGCACATACTATCGAATTGTTCTTTGCGTCTTATATAAAAAGATATGCTGATAAAAATGGTGAAATTCCAGTTACTTTCCTGAATCAAAATGTGAATAGTGTGAAGATTTCTGCTATTCTTGTAGTAAAAAATGCAGATGAAAAATGGCTTAGGGGCATTCAAGATGCATTATCGGCAGTGTTGAATCTTCAGAGAAAAATTTGGGGTTTTGATGTTGCTGTATTGAATGAAGATAAAGCAAGAGCATATAAGCTAATTACCTAGAAAATTCTTGATTCTAGCAGAAAGGGATTACTAGACATGGATAAGGTGTTGGACAAACTAAGTTCTTATAATTTAATGAATAACTTAATCCCAAGAGCATTTGTGATAATGCTGGAATATTTTTTGCATATGCAAATTTTGATTAGTGTAGCTTGGAGAATCTAATTATTTTCTATATTGCAAGGCTAGTCGCAAGCAGGGCGGGATCAATTGTTGTCGAACCAATATTAAAAAAATGTTAATTTATAAATTTTATTGGAAAATATGAGCATCAGCGGTAGACATTCCAACTGTACCAGCAGATTTGTTTGCCAAATTCCAGACATCATTTTATACAAGTCCAGAAGATGCAGTATTTAAAGCATTAGGGGTAGAGTAAAATTTAGGAGTTGCTGTAAGAGGAAAATGTAGAGACTATGAATAAGATTTGCAAAGATATTTTCAGGGCAATCCATGAGGGCAAATGGCTCAGTATTGAATACAAAAATAAAGAGGGAAAGACAACAAAATATTGGATTGCCATTAAGAATATTAATTTAAAATACAAATCCCTTGTGGTGGATGGGTTACATCTGTCAAAACATAGCATAGAGGAATTAAGGATTTATATTGATTCTATAGAATCTTCCACTATTATTGATGGGACTTATTATGAGGCCAACCAAGAATTGGTTGATGATATCATGTACAACCCCAAGAAATACACGGCATTGTTTGGAAACATTCCAAATCTTAAGATTTTAAACTACCTAGCTGATTGCAACAAACTGGATGCCACTCCCTACCAATGCGAGTACGCTCTTATCAATCAATTGGATGGGGACAGTTTGAATGCAGGCATATATTCTCTTACCAATGGGCAGTTTGAAGAGATTGTGGCTCATTTTCAGCTTAGGTCAACAGCTTCCAATAAAATTAAGAAAATAAAGCAATTATGTTTAAATGTTGTTAGTATTAACACGAAAAAGGGATTGTATGTCTTGGCTTACAGAAAACTTAATTTCGATGTTAAAAATAGAACTTTGGTACCTGCACCAGAGATTAACATCAGCACGGAATTCACCATAAATGGAGAGAAACATAGCATCCGGCAGTTTTTGGATGCAGAAGATTATTTTTTACTTGATGAATTTGAAAAGAACAAAGAGGAAATCAAGGATAAAATCACAAGACAAAACAATCAGGCAAGTGGGGCCGATGATATGCCCTATATCATTGCATTGGGAATGGAGAGCCTTATTGACTTAAACAAAGAGTATGATGGGATTTTAGATATGTATGATTCTGAGCAAGTGACTTTCCCAATCAAAGCTTTTTTCGGAGAGCTAGTAGCAAGGCCTGTTAGAAAAAAAGAATATTCAATTGCGCTACTCAACAAGAAAGTAAATATTGATCAATTGCTGGCCATTCAGAATGCCCTAAAATACCCGCTTGCCTATATTCAAGGACCACCTGGCACGGGAAAGACAAATACGATTATCAATACCATTACCAGTGCTTTTTTTCATGAGAGAACGGTTCTGTTTGCATCCTACAACAATCATCCTATTGATAGCGTATATGAGATTTTAAGAAATATTGAGTATAAAGGCAATGTTGTTCCTTTTCCTGTAATACGGCTTGGGAATAATGAAAAAATAGCAGAAGCACTGGATTATATAGCGGAATTACACAAGCGAACGGAAAAAATAACGATTTATGATGCTACGTTGGAACGAAACAAGGATGATAAAATTGAAAACACAAAAAAATTGACAGCACTCTTAAAGAAGCATGAGGAAATTCTTGATTTGAAAGAGCGCAAGGCGACTATTGAAAAGTTGATGCAGTCAAACAATCAGATGACGTTTTTAGGCGATTTGCATGGTAGACAGCTAAAAGAGGTAAGTGAGCGTTTGGCCCAAATGGGAGAAGTGACAGATGAAGAGGCGCTAAGTTTGCTAGAAAATGATGAAGAAGTATTTAAGAAATATCTGTACTATATCTCTGCAAGGTATTTAAAGAGGTTGAACGAACCTAAAAATGAGCAGCTACTAAAAATTGTATATATGCCTAATGATAATATGGACAAGAAAGTAAAGGAATTCAACAAATACTTAAGTAACGAAGAAAACCTTAAATTGTTTTTACGTATATTTCCTATTGTGGCGACAACCTGTATTTCTGCGCACAAGCTTGGAGAGCCAAAACCACATTTTGATATGGTGATTATGGATGAATCTAGCCAATGTAACACGGCTGTATCCCTAGTGCCTATTATTAGAGGCAGAAATCTAATGCTAGTGGGAGACCCCCAACAACTCAACCCAGTCATCCTTTTAGATAAGAAGAACAATGCAATACTAAAGCGTCATTATGAGGTGGCGAATGAGTATGATTACATTGAAAATTCCATTTATAAGACGTATCTGGCATGTGATCCAGTCAGTGATGAAGTGCTACTGAGCTATCATTATCGCTGCCACAAGAGCATCATTGAGTTTAACAATAAAAAATATTACAACAACAAGTTGAATATAAAAAGCAAGGTGGAGTCAGTTGAGCCTCTTGTTTACGTGGATGTAATTGAAGCCAATGAAAATCATAAAAATAGTTCCTTTGCCGAGGCGCAGGCCGTCGTAGCGTACGCGAAACAAAACAAAGATAAAAAAATTGGTATTATTACGCCTTTTGTCAACCAAAGAGATTGTATCAATGAATTGTTGAAGGAAAAGGGACTATCCGATGTGACTTGTGGCACAGTGCACGCCTTTCAAGGTGATGAGAAGGACGTGATTTTGTTTTCTCTTGCCATCACAGAGCAAACCTATATAAAAACATATGATTGGCTAAAAAATAACAAGGAACTAATCAATGTAGCGACCTCACGCGCTAAAGAGCAGTTGATCGTTTTATCCAGCAGAAAAAATTTGGAACGCCTGCACAATGATAAGCTAGGCAACGAAGATGATGTTTACGAATTGATCGAATATGTCAAATCCAACGGTACATCAGAAGTGACGGGCAAACATGCGATGTCAAGAGCACTGGGGGTCAAACCGTATAGCACAGAGACAGAGGAAGCATTTTTGAGCAATTTAAACCATGCGCTGGATAATGTGCTTCACAACAATAAGAAATGTCTAATACATAAAGAAGTTGCAATTTCACACGTTTTTAAGGACAACATTGGCTATGAAGATTTATTTTATTCGGGGAGATTCGACTTCGTGGTGTATGAGAAGACCCATGATAAAAAGGAGATTCCCATCTTCGCCATAGAATTAGATGGCAAAGAGCATTTTCAAAATGAAATTGTCAGGGAAAGAGATCGTAAAAAAAATGAGATCTGCAAAAATCACGGATTTGAATTAATTCGAATTGAGAACTCCTATGCGAGGCGATACAACTATGTAAAAGAGATTTTAATTGAATATTTTGCTAAAATTGGGTGAGGCGCTGAAAAGATTGAGAAAAATAAAAAGTTGATGCCAATTAATTTTAAACGCAATTGTATAACAGCCCTGATCAATGTAAGGTTGACACGGGGCTTTTGTTTTGCACAAGAAATATAAGCGTGCATATAGTGAAACAAGTGCATTTATAAGCACTTACTTTACCAAAGGGAAGGAATGAAGTTTTTGGAATTGAAAAAAACAGCAATCATTGCTGCCTTGAGTGTATTCATGGTGGCATTTGTATGTAGTACGCCATTTCCTGTTACAGGTGCGACTGCGTCCAGCGCGACATCTAGTGCGATCGTGATCTTTAGCGAAGGAACAGGCCCTGTGACACCAAGAGATCCTGATAATCCTACCATTGATTCAACGAATCCTGGCACAGGCGCATCGGGGTCACTCACAATCGACTATATTTCGCCATTAGAGTTTGGCAACCAATATATTGACACAACCAAAGCGACGTATTCATCGATTACGTTGAAGCCCTATTTACAGGTTTCTGATCGAAGAGGCGTCATACCGGGGCTCGGATGGAAAGTACAGGCATCTGCAACTGCATTTACACACACGGTAAATAGCGGTATAAAACTAACAGGTGCGACGATTGTATTAAAACACGGAGAAGCCTTGTCTGGATTTGATGCAAGTACAGGACTGAATCCAGTAGACAATGTTGTCATAACCACAGACGGGCAAAATGTGACAGTACTTGTTGCGACGACAGGGCAAGGCATTGGCACTTGGGTGGAGCGATGGTATCCATCTACTCCCAGTGGGGCAGCTGTCAACGACAATGTGCTCTTAACGGTACCAGCCAATCCTGTATCAGGCACATACAAGGCAACCATCACATGGTCACTGATAGACGCACCATAAACAAGCAAAATCAAGTTCAAGTCAATATTATGTACATCGATAATATTGGCTTGGGCTATTTATGAGGGGGTAAGGGATGAGAGTAAGTTTTATTGTTAAAATAGTAACGATTTGTTTGGTTATAGCGGTTACTTCATGTTCCGCATTTGCAAAGACTGAGACAATTGACTTTTCGGCCAAAGCATTGCTACCTGACAATCAAAAAAACCAGGGTAAGTCGTATTTTGATTTGAGAATGAAACCAGGTCAAAATCAGACAATAGAAGTGAGGGTATCTAATCATTCGCTCAAAAGTATGAAAATAAAAATAGAATGTAATACTGCTTTTACGGGAAGCAATGGGCTGATTGACTACTCAGAGAATACCAAAAGGGACGAAAGTATGTTCATCGATATATCAGATATTGTTAAGCTGGAAAAAAACCATATCGTGATTCCTGCATCAAGCTCTGTAAATGTTCCGCTTCATATCAGAATGCCTGACGAATCATATAATGGGATTTTGTTAGGTGGGGTTCGCATCTCTCAGGTAGAAGATGAACAAAAATTACCAGACCCCAAAAGTATAGCCATCCGAAATGAGTACGTCTATGTAATTGGTCTGAAACTTTCCCAAACAAATGTAGTGCTCAAACCTGAACTGCATCTAAAATATGCAAAACCCATACTGACAAATGGGCACACGGCAATTGCAGTGAATATTCAAAATGCTGCGGCCATCGATGCACAAAATATAAAACTAACGGTAAAGATTTATAAGCAGGGGAGTGATACACCGATACGAACGGTGGAAAAAATCAATATCAGCATGGCACCCAACTCAAATTTTGATTTTCCTGTAGAGTGGCAAGACCAAGCGATCAAACCTGGCAAATACCGTGTGGATGTGATGGCGGAAAGTCCTGATGTACATTGGGAAGAAGAAGCGTATTTTGAAGTCAGCAAAGAAGAGGCTTCTCAGGTCAATGAGGAGGCTATTGTGATCGTAAAGACCTGTCCCGTCTGGCTGAAAACCATTGCAATCATTGCACTTTGCATGGTAGCTTTGGCAGGGAGCTACTGGATGGGATATAGCAGAAGAAGAAAAAAAGATTCAAACCAGTTAGATGGAGATAAATGGTAGTGCCATGAAAAGTAAGATAAATAGAAAGATAAAAATGATGTGGATTATGATGCCGTCTATAGTATTGCTTATGATAGTTGTTCTTATATCAACCCGGGCTTTGGCATATGCACAGGAGAATGGTGCTTCACTGGATACAGAGGATGCCAGTGAGGCTGCAATTATGGCATCAGCACATACATACACATTACTAGATAGTAGTACAGCAGTTGTATATACTGCAAGCGAGTTAAACGATGTACTTTCGGTAAGTAACGGAATTACCACAGTCTACCTTGGTGCTGATATCGCGCTGACAGCGGGCATTACGATTTCACCTACAAAAACAGCTCTCACCATCGATGGGTTATATCCAAAAGATGGAGCAGGTCTGATCCATTCGCTAACAGGGCCTGCTTCAACTTCTGCGGCAGATACCATCGGACTACGGGCTGCAAGCAACCTGTCATTGGTTGTTCAAAATTTGAATATTAATGGAAAAAACAACAGTGGCTTATTTTATATTATGGAAAATGCTTCTATGGAAGGGGTCACACTTACCTTCAAAAAAATAACGTACACAGGCCCACAATTGTCCTTTCACCCAAATGGCATAACGCGATTTATTGACTGCACCATTGACATCGTCCAAGGAACGGGTTCGTCCGCGCAAGAAGTCAGTGAGGTGAGCCAGGCAGAAATCGGAGGGGTAACCAGCATCACGCAAAACACTTCGGCTACCTATGGTGTGTTCTCATTTAGGGGAAGTGCACCTTCGCTAAAAATCCTCTCAGATGCAAAAGTGAATATTGTTACCAACAATCATTTGGTCAATACTGCGGATGCTCTGCCTGTATCTGTGCTTACAAAAGCGGAGGTAACCATGGACACGCCAAAAGGTGTCTCTTATAATGCAAGTCATGTCCTCTCTGATGTGATGATTGCAACACAGGCCAGTGTACGAATCCTCCAAAATGCAAGCAGCGGATATGCTACCATGTATTGCAATGGCGTATTTACAGTAAACGCTGGGGCTAGCGTATATATGCAAGCGAATTATGCCAATGCGAAATCATTAATTGAGTTCAAAGGGCTAAACAAAAAATTAAATATATTGAATCCGAGGAGCGTTGTTTTTTATAATGCCAATGCCGCTGCTCTTGGATTTGAATTGTTGAGTGCTACCCCAATAACAGCGATTGGAACGCAAGTCAACTATTGGGCGGCAGCGTTGCCACTTTTGGATGCAGGAAAGTTAAATGATATTCCAAAGTATTCGTGGAGAAAAAAGAACGGAGGTACGGTACATATTGAAGCTTTAGCATCCTCTCTTGATACTTTAAATAAGCTGAGCAACCTCACAGACGATGAGCTTTTGACATTGCCGCTTTTGACGACTTTTCAGGTGCAACAAGCGCGTGTCCTAGCGGTTGGAAATTTGCCGCTAGCTGTTGATGTTGTCACGGATGACCAAAAGTCGATTATGGGAAACACCATAGCCAATGCCAATCTGTCTGCTTCCTACAAAATAAATGGCGCCCCCTATGTCTTTTATGGAATAGCAGACGCCATAGGGAATTTTGCGATACCACTTCCTGCCACAATACCAGTAGGAACGAGCATTACGATTTGTGCCAACATTCCATTTATGAGAACAGAAAAGGTTGTAGTTTGTATCTCGGCAGGTAGTTTGGTATTTCAGAATGTGCCGGAAAATTTATCCTTTGGTTCGCTACCAATACCAGTTAGGACACGGACTTTTGGTCGTGAAAAATCGGATTGGTCACTCACCATAGAAGACTCTCGCATTCAAAGTAGCACTTGGCGGGTATACGCACGGATGGACGAACCGCTGGCCACATTGGACCGTAACACACTTCCTGATGCGATTATATTCGTAGATGAAAAGGGAAATACTAGTTCTTTGGGAGGGGATTCGATATTGGTTTATACAGGGGAAGGAAATAAAGGGGCGACGAAAAGGACTATGATTTCGTGGGTGCCTGATAGGGGCATTTTATTGCGTGTCAATCCTGCTGTTGTTTCTGTGGGTAAAACATATCGAGCAACCATCACTTGGATATTGTCAGATGCACCATAAGGGCAACGAGTCAATCATTTTGTATGAGTTTGTGCTAAACCCCTAACACCCTAGCCACACTAGCAACCAAAAAGCAAATAGTAAACCCTGTTATGGCAGGAACAATCAAAGAGACAGCGGTCCATTTTAGGCTACCTGTTTCTTTTTTTATTGTTAGTAGTGTAGTGGCGCATGGCCAATGAGAAAGATTGAATAATATCACGTTTATAGCGGTGAGATAAGTCCAACCATTGGCAAGGAGCAGAGCCTTTAACTCAGTCATACTAGAGAGTTCTGTCAGCGTGCCTGTAGACATATAGCACATGATTAAAATAGGTACGACAATCTCATTGGCTGGAAAGCCTAGGATAAAGGCCAATAGAATGTACCCATCCAGGCCTATCAGTTGGGCAAAAGGGTCTAGAACGCCTGCAAGTGCAGTTAGGAGGGTTACATCACCATTGGGCATATGTAGGTTTGCTAAAATCCAAATAAGGGCACCAGCAGGGGCAGCAGCGGTGATGGCCCTACCCAGCACGAACAATGTGCGATCAAATAAGGAACGAGTTATAACTTTTGCAATTTGTGGTTTACGATAAGGCGGCAACTCTAAGATAAAATGTGAAGGCAACCCTTTTAAGATTGTCTTTGACAATAGCTTAGAGATAAGTAAAGTTAACGCGATACCAAGAGCAATGACAGCAGTAAGCAGTAAAGCCGACGCAATCCCACCAAAAGGCCCAGACACTGCTCCTGTAAAAAACATGGCAATAATAGCAATCATGGTAGGGAACCGACCATTGCAGGGAACAAATGAATTGGTGATGATAGCAATGAGCCGCTCCCTTGGTGAGTCAATAATACGACAACCAATAACACCTACGGCATTGCAACCAAAGCCTTGACACATGGTAGAGTGCATTTATGCTACAAATAGAATAATCCGAATTCAAAGGATTGCGGATTATGAGATATGTAAATTTTACAAGAAAAATTGAATATATACAAGCGAAAATGTAGTTGAATAGATCAGCTACTTTTTTATTGACATTAAACAAATTTCTATTTGATTAAAAGAATTGGAGGCAGAATGAAACGTATTTTAGATGCCTGTTGCGGTAGTAGAATGTTTTGGTTTGATAAGCAAAATAGTAATACAGTCTACATGGATAGCCGAGAGTTAACAGATACGTTGTGCGATGGGAGAACGCTAAATATTAAACCAGATGTTATAGGCGATTTCAGAAAAATGGAATTTGCAGATAAAACATTTAAGTTAGTTGTGTTTGACCCACCACATTTAGTCAGAGCAGGCGAAAATTCGTGGTTGGCGAAGAAATATGGGAAGTTATCCGATACTTGGCCACAAGATATTAAACAAGGCTTTGACGAGTGCATGAGAGTATTAGACGACTACGGTGTTTTAATTTTCAAGTGGAATGAGGAACAAATTAGACTGCAAGAACTACTTTTGGTGATTGGTCAAAAACCACTATTTGGAAATCAAAGAAGCAAGACCCACTGGTTAGTATTTATGAAAACATATAAACAAATGTAAATTAGTTTAAAAGATAATGAAAAAAGCAATAAAAAAGAGCCCTAAGGCCCTTGTTATTGGTGGTCTGGCACTTGACCCTAAATCGGTCCTACTGCTTCGCCTCGAGTCCCTCTCGCAAGTGCCACTTTTTTAAATTTTTTCACAACCATACTTCCATTCTCCTTTTGATTAAGTATTTCATGAGATATCACATCGGCTGTGACCTCGAAAATGATTTCGGTCATCGGATTTGTGTAAGCGGATAAAGGGGTGGGAATTGCACCCACAAAAACAGTGATTCCAACTAATAAGCTAAATTCTATTTCACTGTTAGTATATACATTTTTAAAATTAATTGCAAGTAAATATAATGATTAACTGTAAATTAGAAAGAGGGGTAAACAATGGATGGTTATAAATCATGGTTCCACGGCTTTTGGGCAGGAATGTTAGTAGCATATGCCATATCTGTAACGATATTTTTCGCTTTGAATAAGTAAGGAAGTAGTTGAATAGATCCAGCTACTTTTTTATTGAATAGAAAACAAATGGCTATTGGATGGGGGAGTGAAAGTTGGCATTAGACCAAAAATTGCTACCAGAACCTGAGCACTATATTAATCAGCAAATCATCAATATTTGTGGGAGAGAATATTTAAGAGAAACTGAAGGGTTCTGGACTTATATTATTGAAAAGAAACAAATACAGAAGAAATTTGTCGTCGCAGACCGGTATTTTTTATTAGTAAAGGAGAAAATATGAAAAAATACACATTATACCTATTAGCACCAATAAAATTTTTAGACTTGCAAAATGACTTGCAAAATGTAGGTATGCATCAAGGTGAATCTTCTTTTCTGGAAATATCCAAGAGTACCTCCGATATAAAAGTGTTTCATGAGCTAATAGAGAATACTAACATTGAACAGCAGCCCGATTTTATTTTAATATTTGATGTTTCAGAAACAGCAATTAGCCAGGCACAAGCGCACACTAATATGTTAAAGGCCATAAAATCGTCTAGACTGAACTTACAATCAAAGATAGTAGTAATACTTCCATTAGAAAAAGAATCGGACTTATGGTTTATCAACGAGCTTATAAAGCTAAACGTGCAAGACTTTTATTTTGTAGATGATTTCTATATAGATGATCTAAGATCCTGGCTGATAGAAGAAAATAAAACCTTGGCTGACAATCAGAAATATCTTTCAGCACAGATAGCTAATAACCAAAGCACGACCAGAGAAGTAGTTACAGAATATAAAACCGAAGTAGTGATCAAAGAGGTGTTTGTAAAACCAAAGGACTACCAGAAGACAATTGTTATAGTGGGAGACCGTCAGAAAGGCGTTACTACGGTTTGCGATTTACTGGAAGCAGTATATTCAGATTACAGTGTGAAAACCAAGAAGATAAGGGAGCTAGCGAAGGGAGATAATCAAATAGACCATGGTGTAGTAATTTTAGAGATTGATATGGATTATTTTGCTTGTCACCGAGAAGAAATTCAATATATGCCGTGCGAAATCATTATTGTCCACGATCTTAATATGTTACATATTATGTGCTGCACATATCTCATAATTGAACTACTACGGATGAAAATACCCGCAGACAGGGTGAAGATTCTCTTCAACAAGAATATGAATATTGGGATTGACTATAAGGGCATTATTGATTTTATAGTTGCTGGCGGATATAAAGAGGCAGAACAGCAGGAAATACAAGAATACCTGAAGAAAGTAAAACCATTATGGTTATCATTCAGCTTAGATCTAATGCAAGAAAATCTAAAGTCTATATATACTAGACAAAAAATAAAGATACCCGAAAGCGTAATGGATGAAATTGCAGTGATTGCAAATGAGATATATCCATTTAAAAACACAGAACAGGAAAGGCGGAAAGTCAATAATATAAGCGCAATATCAAACCTTTTTAGACGGAAAAAGTAAATATACAGACATGTTCACATGTAAATATACAGACATGTTCACATGTAAACATACAAATATCTATAGAGCTGTAAAATGCTCTTTTTTTATTGTTAAAACTAGAAAGGATATTAACTATGGCTGAGCAAAGGTACACCAGGCAGGAGAGAGATCTCGCCAAAGAAGTAAATTTATATGAATATCTTAGAAGTCGTGGACATGAGATGGAAAAGAACGGACGTGAATACCAATTGAAGGCTCATGACAGTTTTAAGATAAGGGAAGACGGTGAATGGTTCTGGCACTCAAAAGGCATTGGAGGCAAAAACCCTATTGATGCAGTAAGAGGGCTAGAGGGTATGGGTCTAATTGAAGCAGTGAAAGATTTGGCAGCTTATGCAAAAGGCAATACGGTTAATAGCTCATTTGAAGAGAGGGTGAAACATGCGCCTAAAGAGAGAGAGAGAGAAGAATTCCAACTTCCTGAAAAGAACAAAAATTATAAGAGAACATTTGAATATTTACATCGAATAAGAGGGATTAGTGCAGAATTAGTAATTGACTGCATGGAGAAAAATCTGATTTATGAAAGTAAAAAATATAGCAATGTAGTATTTGTAGGGCAGGCCGATGAGCAGGGCAATGTGAAATTTGCCAGTTTACGTGGCACATATACTAATGCAAATAAGCCTTTCAGAGGTGATGTGACCGGTTCTGACAAGAATTATAGCTTTGCGCTACCAGGGAATAATGAGAAATTGTATGTATTTGAAAGTCCGATTGATGCGTTATCCCATGCGACAATCCAGAAAATGGATGAAGTTGCAAATTGGAAAAATGTACATAGATTATCATTAAGTGGGACATCAAATGTAGCATTAGAAGCTTATCTTGAGCGCCATCCAGAGGTGGAAAGTATATCCCTCTGCTTAGACCATGATGAACCAGGACAAAAGAGAGCAGAGAAAATTGCTGAGCAATTTAAAGGTAAATATGAAGTAAAAATTGAGATGCCTAAAGGAAAAGATGTTAATGAAGACCTGTGTACAAAGCTACAGGGAGCAAGAGCAATGAATCATCTTGAGCAAGCAGGGGCAGAGGTGCAAGACAAACAAGAAAAGGAGGACATTTTTGCAAAATTGGAGATAGGTGTAAAAAATGTATTTACTAGTGAAAACTACACTAACTTTTTAAAGTTTCTGTCAAAATTCAATAAGTATACAGCAAGAAATCTTATCTTAATACAGCAACAACTTCCTACGGCAACTCTGACAACGGGGTTTGTTGAATGGAGAGACACCTTTGGGCGAACCATAAAGCCAGGGGAAAATGGGCTAAAAATTCTGAAACCCAAAGTAAAGACTGTAAAGTTGCCAGTAACAAAAATTGACGAGAAGACAGGAGAAGAAGTTCAAACTTTCGTAGAACATAAAGAAAAGAACGGCTATACGGTTGTATCAGTATTTGATATCAGCCAAACAGAGGGGAGAGAACTCCCTACATTAGTAAAAGAGTTAGCAGGGACAAAAGAAGGGATAGTCGATATACTAAATGCTATAAAAGTAGTCTCACCAGTACCAATTATTTATATGAACATAGACTCAGGGGCTAAAGGATATTATTCTCCAAATAAAAAAATGATAGCCATCCAAGAAGGCATGAGTGATATACAGACAGTAAAAACTGCAATTCATGAGCTGACTCATGCTAAGTTACATTCGACTGCAAGTAAAAATGACACAGATGATGTGAGGAGAATACAAGAGGTGCAGGCGGAATCAGTAGCTTTTGCGGTAGCAAGCCACTTTGATATTGATACATCAGAGTATAGCTTTCCATACATAGCTAGTTGGACGCGTGGGGTACTTTTGGGGTGGAAAGTCGGCGTCTGGATGGAATAATAGCTGGGGCGCTAGCACACTGGTCACTGCGCCTGGAAGTGAGAAAACGAATACCTATCAACCATTTGGACTTGATTGTAGTGGATTTGTTGATTGGGTTTATAAAACCGCAGGAGTTGGCAATATGCTAGCTATATCCGATGGAGAGAATAAAACCACATTCATTGATGTTACTGCATGGGGAAATCTGGCAGAGGTAATAGGTCAGTATCTAGCTAAAGGTGACGAGCTCTACATTGAAGGCGAGCTAAGAAACAAAGATATTTCTATAGGGGGAGGGGAAGGAAAAACAATGCAGGGGGTGTATATACTCATAACTCAGATAAAATTTACTCACGGCAAAGCTAAGTCCAAGAGCGAAGATGAAGAGCCTGATGCGCGGGAAGTTGAGGTTGAATAATGGCACGAAGCTTTATTGAACGAGCTAGATTCAAAGAAAATCTTATGGGAATAATCGGGATAGCACTGATAATTCTAGTAGCTATAGCGGTGTTTTTCTGGGTTAACGGTGGCGAGGAGAAGCTTTATTATAAAGACGTAATAGTGCTGAAAAGTGACACCCCAGCACATACGGTTATCACAGAAGATATGATAACAACTAAAAAGATTGAAAAATCAGCATTAATAGAAAATGTTATTGTTAGTTCAGATCAGATTGTTGGAAAAGAATCAGTTACTTTTTTACCGATGAATTTGCAGCTTAGCACTATGTTTTTCTTGGACCCTGGCATGGTAGTAGGCGATGGCATGTATGTATTTCCCCTCCCACAAGAATGGTTATATGCAATGCCACAAACGCTTAGGCGGGGAGATACAGTATATTTTTATCCCGTTGCAGGCGAGGAAGCAGAAGCAGGCACGAAAGTGAGTACATACGTAACAAGCGCTAAGGTTGCCTTTGTAAAGGATTCATCTAACAAAGAGGTAGTAGATATGTCAGAAGAGCGATTAGATGCATCAGGGACAGCGACACGCATCGAGATTGTGATTGATGATAGTATATATAAAATTTTAAAAAATGGATTTGATAATGGTGAGAAATACATTGTTACATATCAATAAAAGAAAGGGGAGGTGTTATGAAAGTAATAACCATGGTGGGCGCTGATCATAAAGTTGGAACTACGCAGATTACCCAGTCCATAGCAGAAATGATGGCTAGACTATATCCGCAAAAGAAGGTACTTAGGCTGCCACTTGATGGCAATCGAGGGACTGAGTATATCAACCAGAAATTCCTGCACTGTATAGATCATATACGTGCTAAGGTGCTGTCTGAGGTAATAACTGTGGAGGAGCTGCTAGAAGCATGTAATTTATATAATGGGGTGTATTGTCTGCAAGGAACTAGAGTGACAGATTCAAACCAGCTTTACAATGTTGAGTTTGTTGAGAAATTACTAGGCCTTGCGAAAAAGCATTTTGATTTGATAATCATTGATGCAGGAGCAAATTGCTTTGCAGGACTGTCCATTGGTGCCATGAGGGCCAGCGAAATAAGAATTTTAGTAAGTACGCAGCAGCATCTAGCAAGTAGAAACTTCGATCTAAAAAAAATGAATATTTTCTCTAGGCTCGAGATTGAATTTAGCAGCATGTTAATTAACAAATACGTTATTAACAGTGATTTGCTAGATTCATTTGAGATTAATCAAAAGTATGGGTTAGAGGTCTTGGGAGAAATGCCAATGCTAGAAATTGATGGATGGGTATCTGAGGTAGAGAGAAAAAGCTTATTACATTTCGACGAAAAGTTCTCAAGACAAATACAAGAAATTTGCGTAAAGCTAGCAGAAATTTGTGGATTTGACCAAGTGGAAATAGGCAAAAAGGATACATTTTTCGGAAGACTTATGAAAGGGGTGAGAACGTGAATAAAGAGGCCCATGCATTTGAACTAAATCAGTATATTGGTGCACAAAGTACTAGAAAAGGAAAAGAAGACGAGTTTTCTGATGGTGACATGAAGGAATTTATGGAGGTGTGCAAAGAAATAGATACGTCAATCGAAAAATTTGAAAGTAAAGAATGCCAGCAAGAGGTCGCACTTGAACGCAAAAGAAAAGCGATTATAGGTGCACCTGAGCAGGTGAATTTTTATAAAAATAAAATTGGTGAATTCATCTTGAAACTTGAAATAGCAAATACAAAATATCCGCCCTGGTATAAAAACTTGGAAGAAGCCATATTTGAGGAAACCCATGGGATGTGCGGTATTAGTGAATGGCTAAAAGGCAATGATGAGGGCTTAAAGAAAAGTAGCTCCGCTAAGATCATTGGGGATAATATATATTATCTAATCAATGGAAAGCAATCCATCAGGAAGCAGAAGATTAGCCAAGGACGAAGAAATCAGCTTAAAACAGCATTGTTAATGGATACACCTCAAAAACGTCTTAACGATCCATACCATGAAGTATATTTAAATGATGGCACTAGGGTAACAATTTTCAATGAGGGCATGACAAAAAAAGGACAGGACTGTATCGTATTTAGAAAGTACATAATCCCTGACTATACTTTTGAGCAGCAAGCAGAACTGGGGACTATACCATATGAGGCAATTCCACTATTTCAGTCCATGATAAAGGTTGGGTTTAATGTAGTATTTGCAGGTGCAGTGAGGACAGCAAAAACTACATTTTTGACCACATGGCAGATGTATGAAGATCCATCACTAGAAGGAGTCCTAATAGAGACGGATCCCGAGATACCATTGCACAAATTAATGCCGACTGTGCCAATCATGCAATTAGTACCAGATGAAGAAGCTTATGAGCAGGTAATACGAAATGTAATGAGATCTGATGCAGACTATATTATCTCGGCCGAAGCAAGGGATGGCAAAGTATTAAACTTAGCTGTTGATTCTGCTAATAAGGGTACTAGGCGTAGCAAAATGACAATGCACATTACTGATATTGAGCATATATGTGAAGATATCACTGAGAAGATAATAAAAGAATATGGGGGCGATTTTCAAACAACGCTAATGAAAGTAGCAAGAAGTTTCCATTATGTTTTCGGATTTGTCCAGCTACCAGACAAGTCAAAAAAGCGTTTAAAAGCAATATGGGAAGTTGGATATGATTATGAAAATCGAAAACCATGCCTACAGCAGATTTGCAAATATAACTATGAATCTGATGACTGGTCATGGATCTACCATATTGGTAAGGATAAAGAGGTAATAGGAGAGGAGGAAGATTACCAGGCGTTTTTGACATTTAAAGAATTACTCCAAAAACTTGGTGAGTCCAAATCAAGTGGTGAGGCAGATGGGTGATTTAAATGTTAATGATCTTTTCTTTACTGTGGTAGCAGTAATTTTATCAATAAGTATTTTTCTTATATTTAGAAAGTACATAATGGCATTGGTGAAGAGAATATCAAGACGGTTTAATCAAAATCAGACATCGTCAAAAGTAGCCGAGCACCTACAGCGCTTGGTTAATGCTACTAGTAGTAAAGATAATCCGCAAATTGACACTCTCATAGTTACAACATTGGTACTGTTTGTACCTATAGCTATACTGCTTACCCGCCAAGGATATGGGCTGATGGGAATAGTAATGGCAGCATTGATCGCGTTTATGCCATATTGCAACTTGTGGATTAGGTTATCAAGAAGGCGAACGAAAGCTAGTTTTGAGGGAGAGAAAGTAATTGCAGAACTGCTCAATCAATACAAAATGAATTATTTCAATATGCCACAGGCTATTGAAGTATGCGTTGTACATCTGGTGGATGCTCCGATCTGCAGGCAAATATTTTTCAAGATGTCTTTGAGGTTGAAGAAAACGAAGAACGATGATGAAATAAGAAAAATCATTGATGAACTGGCATATGGCGTGAATACGCAGTGGGCAAAAATGCTAGCCAATAATATGGTGCTTGCTATTTCTGATAGTGTAGAGGTAACAGAGGGCTTGGAAGACATACTTGCTGATTGTAAAGAAATTGCTGAGTTAATTGAAACAGGTAAAAGAAAAAATTCAGAACCTACAATAATGATTTTCTTTCTGCCGCCCATACTTTATATTGGACTAGCCTATATGTCAATGAAGTCCATGGATGGGATGACGTTAAAGACCATAATTGGGTATCAATTATTTACGCCAAATGGTGTGATTATGTTTATGCTAGCAATAATCACTAGTTTTATAAACTATGCGCTTATAAGTTTAATTGGTCAACGCAAATACGATTTCTAGAAAGTAGGTGATACCATAGAAAAACAAATTTTTTATATATGCACAGGTTGCATAACAATACTAGCTGTTACTTTGATAGCAAGAGCTTTTTTGATGCCCAAAAAAGGATTTTTGAAGGTCGTACTGGGAAGCAGCAGTATATCAAAGGACGCGTTCAATACTGTAGGTTTGAATATATCACTAAAGGCGTATATGCGCATTAGATATGCTACAGGAATAGTTCTAGTCGTACTTTCCGTGATTTCTTTCTTGCAAGAAATGCAACTTGACAAATTTGCTTTAAAAATGCTGATTCTACTGATATTGTATATAATTACATTT
>JAVBKP010000133.1:0-8945 GCA_031553975.1 Anaerovoracaceae bacterium
AGTCAATAGGATTTTGGAAATATTTAGGAAATATTTTTAAAGTTAATTAAGAAAAGCAAAAAGGGGACGGTTCTAAATGACATAATAATCGTCATTTAGAACCGTCCCCAATGTGAAACACGCGGGAACCGTCCCCTTGTGTTACAAGAAAAGGCCCGCTATCTTGTGATAGCGGGCATGGATGAAATGCTATAGTGTTGAAGTGTATAGAATAGAAATCCTATCGTATAGAAGTATTATAGTGTTCTAGAAGAAGAACTGATTGAACGTGATGTATATCCAGTGGTATCTTCACCATAGACATTGGCTGTTGCACAATACTCTTTGCCTTTTGTTCCTGCATAGGTAACTGTCACCATGTGAGCGCCTGTATTCAATCCATAGTTTTGACCAAAGGTCTTCACTGCCACCCATGTACCGCTTGTGTTCTTTTCGTATATGGTAATAGAACTGGTGCCAATACGAGTCAAATTAGAGTGTGTTCCTTTTACATCAACATCTGCAATAAAGGTAGTGCCTGACGAGCCTACTATAATAGAATATGAGCTAAGCTGCCCACTGGCCCTTGCATCTGCAAATACCATTGTAAAGGATAACATAAATATTAGTGCTGTTATTAGTAAGACTCTTTTTTTCATTGCATCACTCCTTCATATATTGAATCGATCATGTGTTTGGTCTCTTCTTCTGTTAAACTTCCTTGTAATTCCACCATGACATCCCCATCATACCAAATGGCACTTGCCCTAGTCTCACCGTTGTCCTTGTTGGTGTTGACGGTGATGTAGTGCTCCACATTGGCAAATTCATAATGATTGCCTTTGCTTGCGTTTTCTTCCAAGGCACTTCTGATATCGCTACCATCGCCTTTTGACGTGACAAAAATGACAAACTCTTTGTTTTCACTGACAAAGTGTGCCTGAATCCTAACTGTTAATCCTCCGGCATCTTTATCTATCACTTTGAAGCTATATCCTTCCGGTACCCAAGTGGGTAGCTTTATCTTAATGCCATTGGCAGTTAATTCCGCTTGTAATTCATCAAATATAGGGTCTACCACTGCCTGTGGAACAGTTGAGACTTTACTCTCTATCTCATCACCAAGCCCAAAGGTTTCTTTGCTAAAGCCTATGATTTTGTCCCAAAATCGATGTCCATCGGCACTGGCAGTGGCGCTGAATGCGCCAGAAATGACCAGTACCAATAACACACATGCTGCGACCGCAAAAATCGGTCTATGTTTTTTTTGGATTAAACTTTTCTTTGTGCCATTGGATCCTAAAACGTTAGGAGCATCCAACCCTACAAATGGGTCTACGGCACCATCAAGGGGATTGATATCTTCAATCAAATCGATTTGTATTTTTCGTTTGAGCCTTTCAAGGGCCTCTAGTATATCATCCGGATCTTCTTCTGGTTCTGGCTTTCTTCTGTCAAATTCTTCCATGATAGCTATAATCAAGTCAATATCGTCATCCTGTTGCAGCTCTTTTTGCTGCTTGCCTTTGATTTTGATATTGCTTGGTCCGAAGGTTAATTGATCTAATAGTCTATCTAATTCTTGGTCTGTCAGGTTCTGCAGGTACCTGAAGTCTTTGCTCATGGATTTTCCTCACTTTTGTTCAACAACGCTACAATATCTTCATCCTCCCAGCGATAGCCTTCACTCATGAGTTTTGCCCGTGCTCTTTGCACTCGCATCTTACAGGCAGTATAGCTAATTTCCATCCGTTCCGCTGCCTCTCTAATATTGTAGCCTTCTTCGTATACCCATGACAGCAGTTCTGCATCTTCTTCACTGAGTATCTCTAGAAGCTTGTCTTTAAAATTCTCTGGTGGTAACTCAACATCCATGTCTCCTATGAGAAAATCTGCATAGTCGTCAATTTGGACTTTTTCTACTCTACTTTGGGATTTGATGTGCTCGTTTTTTACTTTGTTGCGCACCACAAAATAGAGCCAGTTTTTCATTCGTTTTTCTGGATATTCTTTCAGCTTGTCCATATTGATTATGGCTGCCATAAATGTTTCTTGAACTAATTCTTCTGCTAGGTCCATATCACCACACATACGGTATGCGAATTTGTGTAATGGTACATAAAACTTTTTATATGCATCATCAAAAAGTCCTTCCTCGCCTATTGTTAATCTTACTGTGACTAAGTGCTCCATCTGACTATCCTTTCCACGTGCTTACCCTATGGATTCTGCTTCATGCTTTTTTTGACGAGTCATAAGATTGATTACAGCGGCTTTCGCATCAGCACCTTCTTTTAGAACGTGATAAATCTGATTTGTAATGGGCATCTCTACCCCGTACTTTTCTGCCAACTTAAAAGCTGCCTCTGTGGTATAAAACCCTTCTACTACCATGCCTATTTTATCTACGGCCATATCAGGTGCTAGTCCTTCACCTATGAGCATTCCACAACGTCTATTACGGCTGTGCATGCTGGTACATGTGACGATTAAATCCCCTATGCCTGTCAGTCCTGAAAAAGTCTCTGGCTGTGCACCCATCTTCACCCCTAATCGGCTCATCTCAGTTATCCCACGAGTCATCATGGCGGCCTTGGCATTGTCGCCAAACCCCATGCCATCGGAAATACCCGCTCCTAGGGCAATGATATTCTTAAGCGCACCACCAATCTCTACCCCAAGTACATCTGTGCTGGTGTAGACCCTAAGGCGTTCTGTCATAAAAAGGTCTTGTACATACTCTGCTAGCTCACTGTCTTCAGCGGCTGCCACCAATGTAGTTGGTAACCCTTTACCCACCTCTTCCGCATGGGAAGGTCCGCAAAGAGCAACGTAGTTTTTGTTAATACCTTGGCTAGCTGCTACTTGGGATAAGGTGAGTAACGTACGCATCTCAATGCCTTTGGCTGTATTCACTACAGCTACTGCATTGGTTACATACTCTTTTACACTGGCAAGTACATTGCCAAAACCTTGGGCTGGTATTGCGAATACCACAACTTCAATCTCTTTTACGGCGACCTGTAGGTCATTTTCAGGAGTCAATGAGGTAGGAAATGGACAATCAGGTAAATATTGTTTGTTTTCCCTATCTCTTTGCATGTTCTGAACATGCGCTAACTTTCGATCCCATAGTCTCACATCGTGGCCTTTGCTAGCTAAGGATATGGCAAGTGCCGTTCCCCAACTGCCTCCGCCTAATACAGCTATCTTAGTCATTGGCTCTCTCCTTTTTTTTACCAAAGGATAATTTTGGCTCAGTGCCCTTGATGATGCGTATTATATTTTGACGATGCTTAACTATGACAATAATAGCTAAAATGGTCGCCCAATATATATACATTTTGTCATACCATATGGACACAACTGGTAATAAAGAAACTGCAATTATTGCTCCTACGGATACTCTTTTTGTGAGTATAATCATTACAATTCCGACAACTAGACATATCCAAGATATCTGAGGAACCACTGCCATGATTACCCCCAGCCCTGTAGCTACGCCTTTGCCTCCGCGGAATTTATATAATACTGGCCATATATGACCAATAAAAGCAGCAAGTCCCGAGGCCATAGCCAAATCTTGGTCGCCAAAATATCTGCCGATCAGAACAGCTATAACGCCTTTTGCTATATCAAAAACCAAAGTGAATGCCGCCGCCGCAGGTCCTAAGGTACGAAGAACATTTGTTGTCCCTGCATTCCCACTGCCTACGTCTCTAATGTCTTTTTTGGCAACTAACTTGGTTATAATAATAGCTGGTGAAATATTTCCTAGAAAATAACTGAAGATGATAAGTAAAATCTTAATTACCAAATTCTACTTCCCCCTTTGCCCTAAATACAAATTTTATGGATGTCCCTTCAAAGTTAAACCCATCTCTGATTTTATTCTCCAAATACCTAGCATAGGAAAAATGCATCAATTCTCTATCGTTGATTTGGAATGAGAATAGAGGCGGTCTTACATTGACTTGGGTCGCATAATATATCTTTAGTTTTTTACCTTTGTCAGATGGAGGTTGGTTCATCATGATGGCATCAGCAATTAGGCTGTTCAATTGACCTGTAGACACGCGCAGTGAACAATTGGCATCTACATACCTAGCCATCTCTAATACTTTGTTCACACGTTGATTGGTAAGGACTGATATGAATAGCACAGGTGCATATAGCATGAATGGTAGTTCTTTGCGAATGTCCTCTGTATAACGCTTCATAGTATTTGTCTCTTTTTCTACTAAATCCCACTTGTTGACTACAATCATAATGCCTTTGCCTGCCTCGTGGGCCACGCCTGCTATTTTTTTATCTTGTTCTGTGACACCTTCTGTGGCGTCAATGAGAAGCAAACACACATCGGATCTCTCGATGGCGCTAACGGCTCTTATTACACTATATCTTTCAATGTCTTCTGTGACTTTGCTCTTGCGGCGGATACCTGCTGTATCTATGAGAACATACTCATTGCCCTCTTTGTCGGTGAATGGGGTATCAATAGAATCCCTGGTGGTGCCGGGGATGTCACTTACGATAACACGATTTTCGCCTAATAGTGAATTAATTAACGATGATTTTCCTACGTTTGGCTTTCCAATGACAGAGATTCTAATTCTCTCATCATCTTCATCGTCTTCATTAGACTTAGGGACTCTGTTAAAAATCTCATCTAGCACATCGCCAAGTCCTAACATATTGGTGGAGGATATGGCCATTGGCTCCCCAAGACCGAACTCATATAAGTCATAAAAATCTTCTGGTAGCTTGGCTGTGTCGATTTTGTTGGCAATGAGAATCACTTCTTTGCCTGTTCTCATAAGCATGTTGGCTACTTCACGGTCTGCCGCGGTAACCCCTGCTCTGCCGTCTACCATGAACAAAATCACATCGGCTGTCTCCATAGCCATCTGGGCTTGGTTCCGCATTTGTGACAATATAATATCGTCGGTTCTTGGTTCAATACCGCCTGTATCTATCAACATAAAATGTCTGTTTTGCCATTCGGCTTCCGCATAGATTCGATCACGGGTCACACCTGGGGTGTCCTCTACGATGGAAATACGTTGCCCTACAATTTTATTGAAAAACGTCGATTTTCCGACGTTGGGACGGCCTACAACCGCCACGATTGGTTTACTCATTCATTACTCCTTGTCAAATAGTGCCTTAGCGAAATCAGCTGGTACGAACTCTTGCAAGTCCTCCATAGCCTCTCCTACGCCAATAAATTTCACCGGTATGGCTAGTTCATCAGATATTCCAATGACCACGCCCCCCTTGGCTGTTCCATCTAGTTTTGTGAGGACAATGCCGCTAAGCGCCGCTATATCTCCGAACTCTTTTGCCTGAATCATGGCATTTTGTCCAGTGGTTGCATCTAGTACAATCAGTGTCTCTCTCTTTGCATTTGGGAATTCTCTATCAATGATTCTATTCATTTTCTCTAGCTCGTCCATAAGGTTCTTTGTGTTGTGAAGCCTTCCTGCTGTATCGCAGATGAGGACGTCAATATTTTTTGCCTTGGCTGAACCAATGGCGTCAAATATAACAGCTGCTGGGTCTGCCCCTTCTTGGTGCTTTACCATAGGCACGCCTACACGAGATGCCCATATTTCTAGTTGCTCTATAGCCGCCGCACGGAAAGTGTCCGCCGCCGCTAACATCACTGTTTTGCCTTCGCTTTTTAGTTTGCTTGCTATTTTAGCAATAGAAGTCGTCTTGCCTGCGCCATTGACGCCTATGACCAATATGACAAGTGGTGTCTCGTCTGATAGTTTGTGGGTATCGCCTTTATCCAATATGCTTGCAATGACTTGTGCTAGTAGGGCCCTTACCTCTGCTGGGTCTTCTACATCCCCTTGCCTGATTTCCTCACGGAGTAGATCCATGATTTTTAGTGTGGTATTCATACCAATATCTGACGTGATTAGGATTTCCTCTAGTTCTTCTAGAAAGTCCTCATCTATTCTAACGTATGCCTTAAACGTTTCTTCAAAACGTGCCACCATACCTTTTTTCGTCTTTGATAGCCCTTCTTTCAGTTTGTCAAAAATACCCATATTATCAACCTTTCTCCATTATCCAACATACTTTTCTAGATTATCGCTTAGTTTTAACGACAATACTTTTGATATTCCTTGCTCTGGCATTGTCACGCCATATAGTACATCGGCAAACTCCATGGTGGCTTTTTGGTGGGTAACCAGTGTAAACTGAATCCCATCAAATCCACTTTTCAAGAATTTGGCAAACCTAACAATATTAGCTTCGTCTAGTGCCGCCTCTACCTCATCTAGTATAACGAAAGGTGCTGGCTTTGATCTAAGTACTGCTGACATCAACGCAATGGCCGTAAGGGTTTTCTCCCCTCCTGATAGTAGGTTGATATTTTGTAGTCTTTTGCCTGGCGGTTGGGCCACAATCTCTATGTTTGATTCCATAATGTCATTGGGATTCTCTAGCTTTAACTCTGCTGTGCCACCACCAAATAGTTCTTGGAAAATACCGGTAAAATTGGATTGTATTGCCTCAAAACTTTCTCGGAATCTTTCTCTAATGGTTTTGTCCATATCGTCAATGATGTCTTTTAGATTTTTGATTGCGCCTAAAAGGTCGTTTTTCTGTTCTGATAAAAATTTGTATCTTTCGCTGATGGTCTCGTATTCTGCAATAGCACCTACGTTAATCTCACCTAACTCTTTCATACGCGTTTTAATCTCTCTTGATTCCTTTTGGGCTGTGGCCATGACAAATTCTCTGCTTCTAAACTCCATGGCATGAATATATGAAATCTCAAACTCTTCCCAAAGTCTATTCTTATAACCATCTACTTGGGTTTCGTTGTTAGATAGCTTCATCTCGTATTCGTGTAATTGGGTCTGAAAGTTCATAATGGTCTTGTCTAGCTCAGTTCTCTTGCCTTCTATCTCATTGAGATAGCGCATTGTCAACATTTTTTCTTCTTGATAGGCTCTTAGCTTTTCTTCTAAATCAGTGATTTGCTCCTGCTTTGCGTCCACGTCTTCTTTGTTGGCTGTGACGCTATTGACCAGGTTTTCTTTTTCTGCACGAAGTGAGCCTACTAGGACTTTTCGTTCTTCATTGGCTGTACTCAGATCTGTAATGGTATCTTCAATGATTTTGGATAATACGTCAAAGTTGTTTTTTTCACTTTCAAGTCCAGCTATTTTCATTTTGGTTTCAGTGACTAAATCGTTGTATTTTTCTGCTGCCTCTTTGGCTTCTTCGTATTCCTTTTGTCCTGTGTCTGTTTGAGATTCAATGCTTGCTACCTCAGACTCGGCTATAGCAATCTCTTCTCTTAGCTTTATGGACCTCTCTGAGGCGGTTTGTTCTTCTATGCGAATATTGTCTAACTCACGTTCCCACTTGGCATCGCTTTCTAATATAGCTACCATATCTGTTGCCATTTGATCTCTTTGATGCCTAAACTGGGTCAAGGCAATCTCATCTTCTCTGTGGGACTGACGTAACTGGCTCATTTGTGATTGAAAACCATCGATTTCTTCTACTAATTCTTCTATCTCTTCGGCTAAAGTCAGCTCTTTGCCTGATAACTCTATCAGCTTTTCTTCCAAGTTCTTTGCCTCGGCTTTACGCTCTAGCAGATTCCCTGTTGTCTGTCTGTGGGCTCCACCTGTGATGGCTCCTGTTGGGTTGATCACATCTCCTTCTAGGGTGACAAATCTAGCGCCCGTTGGGGCATTTTTAGATAGCGCAATGGCGTTGTCAATGCCATCTACTAAAATGGTACGACAAAGGAGGAATTGGATTACACTGGCAAATTTGGGGTCAAAAGTAACACAGTCAGAGGCAATTCCTAACACCCCTTGTGCGTTCAATATGTAGTCAATGTCACGAAACCCGCTGGGTTTCATGCTTTGTACTGGCAAAAACGTAAGTCTCCCTGCTCTATGGGCTTTTAGCAGTTGTACCGCTTTCTTGGCTTGTCCATCTGTATCGCATACAATATTTTGTATGGCTTGTCCTAGCGAGGTCTCTATGGCTACTTCGTAGCCTTTTGGTACTTCGATTAAATCAGCTACTACACCATGTATGCCCCCAATGACACTTGCGTTTTTCATAATAAAACGCACCGCATGGTTGTATCCTTCATAGGAAGCTTCCAGCTCTTCAATGGCCTTTTTTCTAGCTGCCATCTCGCCTTTTTGAATCTTCACGGCTTGCAGTTGTCTGCTTTTTGTTTTTTCAGATTCAACTTGGGTTGCATATTTAGACGACAAATCTCCCATTTTGGCCTCTAGTGCCTGTAGGGATTTTTCGGAGTCTGCTGTTTGTTTTACTAACTTTTCGTGGGTGCCACGTTTTCCTTGGGTTAGGTCGTCGGCTTGGGACTTTTCCATGAGGATTTGATTTTTGCGACGCTCTAAGGTGCCGCCAATGTTCTCATAGCTGGAAATTTCAGCCTTTTTTGTTGATATTTGGTTGTATAGTTCGTATACAGAACTTTTTCGGTCCTCTGCTGCTTTGACAAATTGGTTCATTTTCCCAAAATAGCCAGTAGCCGCTTGGCTTTGCTGTTCTAGCTCTTCTTTGATTGTATCTAGTTGGTACTGAACTTCACGTTTTTGGTCATGCCAACCCTCTAGGGCAAGGTGTTCTTCATCTAGTTTTTCTTGGGTGATTTGTATCTCGCCCTCAATGCGTTCTATGTCTTTGTCAATGTTGGATATTTTCTCTTCGTTGACATCACTAGAGCCTTTCATGAGGCCTAGTTCGTTGGAGGCTGTTAGGAGTTTGTCGCCTGTTTCACGTTCTAAACCATCTAGCTCCATGTTGCGCTGACGGTTTTGGTTGATGTCGTTCTCTATGTTTTCACGGTTGTCTTTATATGTATCTACAGAGCCTTTTACCTCGATGATATCATCTTTTAGGTATTCGTTTTTTAGCTCGATATTCTCAATATTTTTTAGTGTGATGTTAAT